>JAITBS010000188.1 GCA_031283515.1 Planctomycetaceae bacterium | reverse complement strand
TCGGTGTGTTTTTGGGGAATTTTTTGGTGAAAATTCCAATGTTAAAATGGATAGTCCAGGAAAAGCAGGGGGGGGGGGGCACTCTATGGAGGGAAGTGTTCACGTTCTAAACGCTTTCCTAAAAACTTCTCTCAACTTCTTCGATCCACTTCATTTGGCTTTACGTTAGTCGAACTTCTTGTGGTGATTGCGATTATCGGTGCGTTAATCGCATTACTGTTACCAGCTGTTCAAGCAGCACGCGAAGCCGCGCGGCGAATGCGGTGTACGAACAATTTGAAACAAATCATCTTGGCGTGTCATAATTACCATGATACGAATCAAGCCTTTCCATGTGGTCGCGGTGGTCCCAAATATTACCACTCAGGCGATAGTGCAACCAATTTCAACAATCTTGATACAACCCGTAACTGCCAATGGGGACCAGCATTGTTCATTTTACCGTTTATAGAAATGTCGGTTCGATATGACCAGTTTCGATCAATGTTGCAACTCAGCAGTTCCGGTTTTTATTGTGCGCCGCCATGGAATACCGCTGATCGAGGAGCAATCGCTGAGTTTTACAGTGTTACGATACCTGCTTATCTTTGCCCCTCTGATCCATTTGGAACTGCACCCGGTATGATCGGAAGTCGTCCTCACGCACGAAACAGTTATGCTCATTCCTATGCAGATTATATAGATGATAATTTACGTGTCGCTGGTAATAGTAAACGTCGAGGACTTTTTTCCGCTTTACAGTGGCATTCAATGACAGACTGTACAGATGGAACAAGTAATACGATTCTTTTTGCTGAACGATGTACACAACCCGACAGCGGTTCACGGTCAATTCGTGGAACAGCAATTCAATTTGGCGGAACAAATTTTGCCAACAATCCCAGTGCCTGTTGGCAATACGGAAAAACCGGATTTTACGTTGGTGCAAGTTTGTTTCCTAATGAAGAAATCGGAACGATGGCTTTTGACGGGCGACCATTTACGGCAGGATTTACAACCGTTCTTGCTCCCAATTCATCCAGTTGTATTTTTGGATCAGCAACGTATGGTTGGGCTGCCACTTGCGCAACCAGTTATCACGCCGGCGGCGTTAATGTGGGGTTTACCGATGGATCAATCACGTTTGTTTCAGAATCAATTGATACCGGATCAATGACGGCTCCGCAACCAACGAATGGCGGTTCCTCGCCTTACGGAGTTTGGGGAGCAATGGGTTCCGCAAATGGCGGTGAAAATCAAAGACTCTGAAAACTACAATTTAAAACCAATTTTGGTATAATTTTCACAATTACAAATTTTTCAAATCAAAATATCATTATGAAATATTTCAAACGATACCTTATATTATTAATTGTTTCATCTTTGTTGTGCTCCTTATTGTCTGGTTGTGGTCAATCCACACCGCCGGATATGCCGGTTCTTCATCCTTGTTCCATAACAGTGAAGATAAAAGGAAAACCACTTGACGGAGTAGCCATTCAATTACTTGCGGTCGATCAATCAAAATGGTTTGCCACTGGTTTTACGGATAAATCAGGCGTTGCGAATGTACAGACATTAGCGGAATTTTCCGGTGCAGCAATCGGCGAATATATTGTTACTGCAACAAAAGAAGTTGCGGATCCGAATTGGACTCCTAATCCCAATAAACCGGAAGATGGGGCTCCAATCATTTCATTTATCAATTACAAATACGCTAATAAAGATACTTCACCGCTTCATTGTACGGTCAAAGAAGGTTTGAATCAATTTGAATTTGAAGTAATCTCCTTAATGAACAAAAAACGAATAAATAATTTTTTGTAATCATTTAAGGTGTTGTTGTAAACTGTTACTATTTTTTATGTTAATCATCTTACAGGAGGAAATTTAAAATGTTAATCCGTATTTTGACAATGTTTCTATTGTTAACAAGTTCCGTGTTTGCAGTTGACTGGGCGAAGCAAGCGGAAGAGGATGCGAAGCAGGACAAGATTGTTCTTGCATTTGACGGAGTTATGCCCAATCGGATGGTTTGTGATACGGTTCCGCGAGTTTTGCCGGATGGTCGGATTGCCTTGTATTTCCTTGCCGGCGGGAACCGAGAACCATCACCGGAAAATTATATCGGCGTTATTTACAGTAACGATAACGGCGATACATGGTCAAAACTCGAACCAGTCAATATCGGTTTTCCACGTTCCGGTAACACAATCGGACAAGGTCCCACCGAAGTTCTTGTCGTTGATAACCGTATCACTATGTTTTTCGCAACTCATGCCAAAAGTTGGGATACGAGTTGGCGTTCGTGGACAGCAGTAAGTGAAGACAACGGTAAAACATGGCAAAAACCACAACCCTTACCAGGACGCCTAGAAGCCGCAACTTTTATACGTCCCTACATCATTACACAGGATAAACGTATCGTTATTCCGTTTCAACATTATCTCGGTAAACTTGACAATCAGAACTTCGATGTCGTTAAGCAAAACCGTGATAACCCCGAACCTTATCCGACACCGGTAATCAATTCACGTAACGGCGTTTTGATTTCACAGGACGGCGGAAAAACATGGTCAGAACATGGTAATATCCGTTGTCCTATTCCCGATAATACCCATCTTTGGGCAGAACCAACAATTGTTGAACCGGTTAAAGATCGTATTGTTATGTTGATTCGACCGGTTGGTCGCGGAACGTTTTTGTACAAAGCCGAATCAAATGACGGCGGTTTGACATGGCTCGATGTCGCCGAAGTAACGGATATTCCGAATCCAAGTTCAAAAACAGCATTGTTTCTTCTGGCAGAAAATACCGTTGCACTTTTGCATAACCCCAATTCGCATCACCGAAGCCCAATGGCTTTATGGATCAGTTTTGACGGGATGAAAACTTGGGCGTATAAACGTGTTATTGTTGCCGAATCGGTTGATGGTCCTAAAGGATCTCTTAATTATCCCGAAGGATATGTCAGCGCAGATCGGCAATGGTTGAACTTTGCCTTTGATAATAACAGGCATCAAGCCGTTTTCGTACGTGCCAAACTGCCGCCGCTTCCGAAAACTTCCGAATAGTTACAAAATATAAATATTATACTCATTGCACTTTAAAATTCGGATTTATAATAACGGAATTTTTGTGCCTTTTATTTAAAATTCTGTAAATTCTGTTTATCCCGTCAAAAAACGAAAAACGAATTGTCAAGTGTGATGAGTATAGGAATTAACGTTGTCCAATACGTTTGGAAATCTTGTGAAATACTTGTTCCGCTACTGTAAGAGGTGATGTTATCGTACAGTGATTGTTGTTCAATATACGGCAACAACAAAATCCGCATTGACTTCACAATAGTATCTTACAGTGGACATTTCCCAAAAAATTTTCTTCGGCAATACAGGAATTTCGTCCCTGATTCCAACCGGAAGAAAATATTAAAACAACAATGTATAATAGTTACACAATAACTGTTGCAATTATGCGTTTGTTCTAAATAGTTGATTTGCCGGTTGAAAAACCGGTTGTTTTCAAATCATCCCAAACAGGTAAGAGTGCATCAAGCAATTTCAAATACCGTTGATATTTTATTTCGTAAATCTCGGCGAATTTCGGATTGGGATCGAAGCGGCGGTTAATTGTAACCATTTTTTCACAGGCTTCGTGGTAAGTCTTGTAAATTCCAACAGCAACTGCTCCGCAAAGAGCTGCGCCAAAACATCCGAGTTCTGTTCCGGTGGGAATTTCGATGGGAAGTTGGAAAATATCTGAAAACATTTGTGCCCAAACAGGACTGTTGACCGCACCTCCGGTTAGGCGGATTGTTTGCGGCCGCCCGCGAAACCGGAATAATCGTTCCGAATGCCAACGATGCCCAAAACAAATTCCTTCAAACACCGCCCGCATAACATGCGATCTTGAATACCGCCCGTCCAAACCAAAGATACAGGCTTTGGCATCAAGATGAATTGGATTACCGTACAAAAACGGCAAAAACACAACCCCCGAATTTTCCGGCAGTGTTTCCGCAACAAGATGACTGCAATAATCATAAATATTTTCTTTGGCTCCACGAAGTTGCAGTAATTCTTTATCGCTTTGAAAAAAATGTGAAACAAACCATTCGAGATTACCGGCTGAAATCGCACTGCCCTCAAGCATCAGGTAATATCCGTCAATACTGTAACAACTTGTCATAAACATTTCTTTATCAATGACGGGAATTTTTGAAATGGAAAGGTTATTGCCCCAAGTTCCGGCAACCATGCAGAACCGTGTTTCATCCGTCATTCCAACAGCAAGACCGCAAGCATCAATATCGAACATTCCGCCGGCAACCGGAGTTCCTTCAGCGAGTCCGGTTTGTTTGGCGGCTTCCGATGTAATTGTTCCACAAATATCCGCAGACCTTTTGAGCGGCGGCATCAAATGTCTCCAATCCGCAAGTCCCCAAACATCAAGAACTTCATCATCATAATCCGCCGTACTATTATTGATCAGACTTGTTCCCGACATATCCGTCAATTCCATGTACGCCTCACCTGTCAACCGGTAACGTATAAAATCCTTGACCATAAACAAATATCGAGCACTCGATATTGTTTCCGGTTCGTTGTCGATCAGCCAACGGAGTAAAGCATTGGGTTGAGCTGCCCAGATATTCTGCATTGTTTTGGGCATGATCTGCTCGAGAATATTGTTGCGTGTCCATTCTTCGATATATTTTCGTGCGCGGTTGTCGGAAGAAATAATTCCGTTACGAACCGGATTCCCTTCGCCGTCCACAAGATACAACCCGTTTCCATGACCTGTACATGTAACAGAAACAATCTCTTTCGGATGAATATTTGATCGGTGAATTACTTCACGAATCACTTCACAAACATTATTCCACAGGGTATCCATATTGTTTTCTGTCCAATCAGGATACAGATAAATATGTTCGATTTTCTTTGATGCTGTCGCATGTTCCCGACCTTCAATATCGAAAACCGCTGCCTTGACCATCGTCGAACCACAATCAATGCCAATCAGATATCGTGTTAATGGTGTCATAAAACTAAAAGTAAAAATAATTGTCAAGAACTGATTTAATTTGTTTATGAATGGAAATCAAGGTTACAACAATTGAGTTGTAATTGTGACAGGTTTTGTGTTTTCAGTTTCCGTCCGTAAACAAGGGACAAATGAGTATTGACGGAAATTCCACTGAAATAATACTAAAACCTTTTTCATAAATAAATTACAAACATCTATCTTAACTTTTTCAACAAAAGATTACAAGACAAAGAACGGTAAACTGAAAAAATTGCACAGGAAAGCGAGTGGAATAAGATAATTTTTATTGCAACAACAATTGCTCTCAATTGTCTTCTCCTCCACATAGAATATTGGTAATCTATCAGTGGAATTATTATTTTTTATTCTTCACCCCAAAGGGGTGGAATTTTCATAACCGTAGGTCAAGCGAAGCGCGACCTACGGTCAACATCTCTCCTCAACGTCGTCTGAAAGACGAAACTAAACGATCCAAATCACACCTTCGATTATTAAAATTCTGTCTTTCAGACAGAGGTTTGTTAGTTGTACGAGTCCGCAGGTCGATGACCTGCGGTTATGAAAATCACACCCCTGTCGGGGTGAAAATCGAAAAACAAAAATTCCACTGAAATATTACGAATATTGTAATAATCCTTGCTTATTCGGGTCATAAACCACACGTTGATCATATTTTTCCGCAAAGTGTATTTAATATGAATATTTTGATCAACTGTACTTTC
>JAITBS010000140.1 GCA_031283515.1 Planctomycetaceae bacterium | reverse complement strand
GAGTACATCCGGTAAACAGAATAATCAGATAAACGGTTCAACGTCCACGAGAACGTGAAGAACCGGAACGCCCATAGCTTCGCTGGCGGCGATCCGAATCGGAAGAACCTGTTGTACCGGAAGAATATGGAGCTGTACTTGGTGTTGTTGCCGGAACAACACCTGATGGACGCCAGTTCGGATTGTTTTCCGATGACGTGGACGGCAACGGTATTGTAGGCGGTGCGCCTTCAACAGGAACTCCCGATGGCGGTGTTACCGATGGAGAAGGCGGAACCGGTTGCGGTTGAGAAGGCGGCGGCGGCGGAGAAGGTTGCCCTTCCGGTTGCGGTACGGCAGCAGTTGAATTGGTCACAAGAACTCCTTTACGGCGTTCCGCATCACGTTTGGCTTGCTCTTCTTTTAAACGCTTTTCCTCGTCAACCTGTTTAAGTGTTTCAATGATTTCTGAAACAGTCGCAACTCCATCATTGTTTTTATCGAGAAATCGAAATTCATCCGCTACCATTTCCGTCCATAATTGTCCGTTAGCGTATTCAAGCATCGAAAGTTGTCCGTCCAAATCCTTGTCCCGTTCAAAAAACCAATCCGGCATACCAACCGGTAAACGATCATACGCCGCTGATTGTTTGGTTGAAACTGCCGCTGCTCCTGTTGTTACATTGGCTTTACCACCCAACGTGTCCAGTAATTCCGTTATGGAAATCCGGCCGTCACGGTTCTTGTCCGCAGTGTCCGCCTTAAACGGTAAAGAACTAAGCCATTCGTTTTTGTCTTTATCCAGCGTTCCGTTTTTATTTTTGTCGTATTTATTCATAATCTCCCGCGCCGAACGTAAAATCCGATCCGATTGGCTGACTGTAACCATCGAACTCGCCGTTACGGCAACAGCAGTCTTTTCCTGCGGTTCCCGTTGCCCAAAAGACAACACCAGCACCTGCGACTCCTCTGTCTCTCCAAAATAAGGAACCAATGGCTCTGTCATTCCCTGTTTGGCAGAACCTGAGGAACTCCCCGACAATAATAACGTTTGTGAAGAACGAGCAGATGTTGACGTTTTTCGTGCTAATTCGGCAAGATCTATTGTTTTGTTCGGATCACCTCCCATTTGTGTTACTATCATGGAAACAAAACCACGCCGATATTCCGGTATTTCGTTTTGTTCCAGTTTGCCATTGCCGTTTGTATCCATTGAACGGAGCATTCCGAGTGAACGCTCGTTTCGTTCCGCACTGCTCTGCCTAGACCGTTCACCGCCAGTACCGCTTCCCTCCATCCAAGGCGGACGGTTATTGCCATCACCTCCGCCCATCCAAGGCGGCCGATCATTACCGCCGCCGCCCGACATCCAAGGCGGTTGGGGATTATCACCGCCTTGCATCCAAGGTGGACGGTCTGGCCGATCACCGCGTTCACGGCTTCGGTTACGCTGTTCCGATCTCTGCTCTTGAGCCGTAAGCCGTTCAGTTTTAACGGCATCGAAATAAAACAAAACAAAACCAATAACGAAAAAAATTCCAAAATATTTCATAAAAAAACATCCTCCCATACTGTGTATTGTTGTATTGTTTCGCATCGGTATTCAAAAACGAATCAATAATAAAATCTTTGGTGATATTTCAGCGGATTTTGTATCTTTCAATTTAACCCCACAAGAAAACGATGTACACCGCCATTAAATGAAATGAAACAAAACCCTGCCAATAAACCAAACAACCCCAAAACTTTCGCCCTGAAACAAAAGTTTCCAGCCCACCGCAAACTGTAAACAATCACAATATTAAAATAATAAATGATTTCTGGAAACGACAGTTTACTATCTTACCATTGAAAAAACAATATCAAAATAACTTCGTATCGGAATTTTATCCATTTTAACACACCAGACTGCGAATACTAAGGAGAATACTAAGGAAAAATTTCCGGCTTTGTCAACATTGCGAGTCCTTCCCCTTGCAAAAAAGATAAAAAAATGATACTATACTCAATCCTAAATTTAAAAATAGTCAAATTGTTTATTTTTAATCATTCACGCCCATCAACAAAATGTAGGTGATTTGGGCATACTGTTTGGAACCTGTCATTTTGTTGCGGATGGTTTGAAACGAAATGAATAGTTCGGAAAATAGAATTTTTAGTAAAATTTCAGTTCAATTAAAAATTAAATTATCTCCCTGTAAGGAAAAATATTATGGTCACATCGACTTTGGAATTTGATTTGAAACAAACTATTTTGTTTGACGGACCTTTTGGTCCCATTGAAACGGAACGTTTGACTCATGCTGTTAGTTATGATTTTACCCAATTCGAGGTTTTATGTGAGGCAATCAATGAGTTAGAGGTGAAGGAATTGCGTGAAGAACTGAGTCCAGCAGGCCGAGTGCGTCTTGGTATTAGTTTTTACTTAGCGGGAAAATATGAACATTCGGTTGCGGCTCTCAAAAAAGGTGATAGCGGGGCATTGGCGTTGTATTATCTTGCACGGTCTTTTTTTGCATTGCGGCAATACGATGAAGCGTTGAAATATTACGATCTTGCTCAAAAAGCAGGATATAGTGTTGATATTTGCCGTCTTGGTAAAGCAGAATCTTACCGTTATAAAAGTCAACTGGAAGACAGTCTTAAAGAATTGGACAAATTGTCCGGTGCTATTGAACAAACCGCAGAATATCTGTATCAACGCGGTGCAACAGTTGCTATGTATGGTAATTTGGATGAAGCCGTTAAGTTGTACGAGCGTGCAGTTGCGGCGGATAAAAATCACTCTGGTGCTTTGTTTGGGCTTGCGTTGGAACGGGAACGCGGCGGCTATGACGAAGAGGCTCTTGATTTGTATAAAAGATCGGTTGCCCATTTTCCCGCCAATGTTGGAGCGTTATTCAATCTTGGACTGCTCTACGAAGATTTAGAACAATATGATCAAGCGGTAATTTGTTATCAACGGATTCTTGATGCTTATCCGACAAATCAAAAAGCTCGGCTTTTTCTGAAAGATGCCAAAGCCTCCAGCGAAATGCACATCGATGAAGAGGCTCAACGGAAAAAAGATCGAATGAGCCAAATATTGAGTCTTCCTGTTTCCGACTTTGAACTTTCGGTGCGAAGCCGTAATTGTTTGAAATCCATGGGGATTGCTTCATTAGGCGATCTTTGCGCTCACACGGAACAAGAATTACTCAACAGTAAAAATTTTGGTGAAACCAGTTTGGTTGAGATTCGTGAGATGTTGGCACTCAAGGGGCTTCGTCTTGGGCAATTCGCCACCGACAAACAAATACAGGAAACAGTCGAAATTGAAACTCTGAGTCCTGATGAACAAGCAATCTTATTACGTCCGGTTACGGATTTGAATCTTTCTGTTCGGGCAAGAAAATGTATGAATCGGCTTGGAATTCAAACAATCGGCGAACTCGTGCGTAAAACTGCCGACGAATTACTCGAATGTAAAAACTTTGGAGTTACCAGTTTGAAAGAAATTCGCGAAAGACTAACAGTCTATAATATCAAATTGCGCGGCGAATAAATGACGTTAATCTGTTCTCAATTTGCCCTGAAATCATTGGTGCCAAACCGATAAAATAGATAATCACTTGTCCATCTCTTGAATAAAAAATTGACAAGAGTGATTGATAATGGAATTGAGTATTGATTCAATCCTATGATGAATTGGTCTTGCCAAAATCAAATGATCTGATATGCTTATTTAGACTGTTTTGAATTGCGATTTTAACTGAAAGGCCGTTCGTTAACCGTACTGTTTTCGATATTTATGTTGACAATTCGTCCCTATCGCAATGAGGACCCTCCGCGTTTGTTATCACTCTGGAAAAGGAGTCAACGGCAAGGAACAAGAACTCGGTTAATGTCGCTTTCCATGAATACGCTTCAAATGCAAACGCTTGGTATTCCGTTTTTGGATCGTTGTTCGATTCTTCTTGCGTTTGAGAATCAGGAGCCGGTTGGTTATATTCATACGACACTTGCGCCGAATGCGGATGGTTTTAGTTTGAACCGCCGTTCGGCGCATATTTGTTTTCTTTGTGTTGATCCGGCTTACCATGATCTTTGGGGAGCGGCTCGTGCCTTGCTCCATTCTGCTGAACACTATTTCGTCGAACAAGGAGTTGAAGAGATTTACGGCGGTTCCCCGCGACCATCGGCTCCGTTTTATATTGGGTTTTACGGGGGCAGTGAACCGATTGCTTTTTTTGATTCCGATCAATATTTGATTCAGGTTTTTCTGGAAATGGGTTATCAGATTTTCAAGAATACGGCTCGATTTCATTTGGATTTATTCGATTATATTCCGCCGATGACTTCGGCAATGGTTCAATGGCATTCCAAACTCGATATCGAATTTAACGAAACCCCTAAACCGAGAACATGGTGGGATGCTTGTGCTTATGCCAATTTTGAATGGATTGAGGCAGTTGCGTTTTTGAGCAATACCCATCGTCCGGTGGCTCGGATTCGGGTTCGTATTGCGAATCCCGATATTGACGAAGCGCAGGTTTTATACGGAGGGACTTGGGATGCTGGTCTTATGGATGTTCGGGTTCATCCTGATTTTTATCGTCAAGGTGTTGCTGCTTACACGCTTGCCGAAATGCTCCGTTATTTGGTTGGCAAAAATCAAATTCGACAAATCGAAGCCCATATTGATGAAGATTCTGTTTCCATGTACTCCCTCCTAAGATCACTCCTCTGGAACCAAATTGATACCGGAAAAATATTCCGAAAAGAAATTTAGTAATTATTTGTATCTATTCAATTGTTTACCTTTTGCAGTCAATATTCAGCCTGTCAAAAAATAATCTTTTAGAAGTTGCCACAAGTAATTGCCGGAAAAATGTTTTTATTAAGGCGTCTTGATTTATACTTTGTCATGCTCTACAATATCTCATGTTGTTTATTTCATTCTCCATTCCCTAACCCTAGAGAATCTAATTATGGCAAAAATTTATGAAGTGTATGTGTGTGAATTATGCGGCAATATCATTGAAGTGCTTGACGGAGCCGATGGTGATTTAATTTGTTGCGGACAGGAAATGACCTTGCAAAAAGAAAATACGGCGGACGCTGCAAAAGAAAAACATGTTCCCGTTGTTACCGTCAACGGAAATACTGCAACTGTTCAAGTTGGAAGTACGCCGCACCCAATGGAAGAAAAACATCATATCGCTTGGATCGAAATCCGGCAAAATAATAAATTACAACGAGTCCAACTCAAACCAGGTGATGAACCCAAAGCCGTGTTTAATATCGAAGCAGGAATACCAATTGTCGCAAGAGAATATTGCAACCTACATGGACTTTGGCAAGCATAATTTTAATTTGAAGTAATATTTCAGTGGAAGTTTTATCGGACCGGCAACGGTTTTAAGAACGAATATTCCACTGAATAATTACAGAAAACTAATTTATGACTATTCGGATATTTCGTTTCGATAGTCCGTTGATTCTTTTAAATAGTCCACAGATTACGCAGATAGACGCAGATTTTTTTCTGTGAAAATCTGCGGGCTTGTAATTTGCGAACGAAAAATAAACAGTACAAGATGTTTTTCCGGACAATTGAATTACAAAAAATTTCCGGACGAGATTAGTTCTTTGGGAATACGATTTAAGAAGAGATTTGTTTCTTCTGCCAATTCATCCAATGTTTTTAGATCGAAGCCGCCATATCGAGCCGCATCCAGTGTTTCGAGAACACCCCGTATTTCTCTGACGGTTTGTTCCGTTGCTCCAAGTTCCAACAATTTGATACAGGCGTCTTTCGTAGTCATACCTTGTTCTGCTCCATCAGTTAAATCTGCAACGTAACCAAAAAAGACGTTTTGGAGTTCATTTCCAAACAATACCGTTTGATTGTTTGATTTTTGCCGTGTTGTTACTATTTCGGTGAGACGTTGTTTTGCTCGTTTGCTTGCGTTACGGCGGCGGCGAAGTTTCGGATTGGAATGGCATGTCCGCCAAACAAAAGCACCAAACACAAACACTCCATAAACCGAAAACAACGAAATCACAATAAACACCCAACGAACAAAATCAACTGAATGTTGAACCGCTTCGTGAGGATCGGTCATATTGGCAAATAACCCTTTTTCCGAACGTTCCAATGTTCCCGAAAAAGATCGTTGACTGTTACTAAACACCGGTGCGGAATGAGAATTTCTCGTTTCGGTAATTTCTACTGTAATCGGATTACTTTGGAGAGTTACAAAATCTTCTTTTTCGACATCGAAAAACACCGCAGAGAGAGACGGAAAAACAAGTGAACCTTCTTGTGTTGGACGAACCGTGTAAGTAAATGTACAAGATTTTCCGTTTACTTCTTCAGTTGGCGGATAGACTTTGAAATTTGCGGTAATTTCCGTATTCTGTGACAATTCCGGCGGTTTAACATGGGCGGTTGATCCTTGACCTGATAAACGCAACGTTAATGTCATTGGTTCACCGACTTTTGCCTGACGCGGTTGAAGGTCAACAGACCAGTCGAATGTTCCAAACGCCCCAATATAAGACTCCGGACGGTTTGCCTGAGGAACATCAACAACATCAACCGAAACTTCCGAAGCCAACGCATAAACATCACACAGTGAAACTCCTTGCGGTGTATTCGGGTCAGCGGCGGCAAAAACACCTTTCAATGTAACAGAACCAAATGAAAAACGTCCGATTTCTTCGGGCATAAATGTTCGGGAAAAACGAAATTCCCAATACGTTGTTTCCTTGCCGTTTAAATCTGAAAGTTGAATTTTCACAGGTTTGGGAGCAAACTGAAACGGAGTTCGCCGAATCATGCCGCCAAACGATAACGGAGAACGAAAAAAATCATCGTCAATACCAAAACTGTTAGAAGTATAATCGTTAATCGCAAAACCGTGTTGCGGTCGCCGGACAACCAAACTGTTAAGCCAATCACTGTATTTTTGTTGCGGAACCATTCCCTTAGGAAGTGAGGTATCATCGTTTGCCCAAGGTATGGTCAACTTGGGAGGCTCAGACAAAACCTGAAGCGGATTCATTGATTGCCCTGAATCAATTTTGTCCGGTAATCCCTTAACTTGAACAACCAAAGTCACTGTTAAAGGCTGGAAAGGATAAAGCCGTGTTTTATCTATTTCGATTTTTAATCGGACAAGGTCTTGATCGTTTGGCGGTTTAACCGTAACTGGAATTGCCCCGCCAAACGATGTTTCCCGCAAGGACTGACCGCCAATTTCCACAGAATCAGGAACAAGTTGTTGACCCTTCACAGAAACGTTCGGCTTCGGAATAATAAGCGAACCGCTTTTCTTAGGTGTCAAAATGTACGCAAACCGAATACGTGAAGTCATATTTTCCGTACGCGAACCGTTAATAATTTGAATTGAGTGTTGATTTAACGGTTGTTTGGGAAGTGCCTGAACATTGAAATCCGTAAGAGCGGAAATATCCGGTGTAATAGAGTCATCAATCGGTTGTGTGTCAAGAAGTGTTATCCAGTAAAGGATTGACTCGCCCTCATAAATTGTTGCTCTGTCCACCCCGACCAACATCTGAGGTGCTGCCTGAAGAGGCAAAACAAATAAAAAAATAAAACATAGAATAAGAGAACAAATTCTCCTCATAGCCAAACCTTTAAAATCATTTATTTCTATCACAAAAACAAATCACACTGAAAAAGTGTTGTTAATACAAAACGAATTGGAGTTCAATAAATCTTGAACATGATTATTAATTTAGCACGGTTGTGATGAAAAAACAATCCCTTGAGTCAATGGCACTGTCGATGACCTATAATACACTTTAAATTACCTCATAATTATTAGTTACCGATACTATTTGTCAGACTAAACAGAACACATTAACAATATTCTAAAGTGAACATTTTAATCGTGTTTTGTATCGAAATATTTCATAACCTATTTGTAATCAACACTTTACCATCAATTCCCGCATCTGGTGAACAAGACCGTTTTGAGGAGTGAACCTGGTAGTAAACAGCTGGTTATTTTTTTTTTCGTAAGCCTTTCTATAAAAAAGACTTACAATAAAACTGTAACATGTAATCGACCTTTCGCCGAAGAAGCATAACAGTTGATCTATGATCATTCCTGACAATATATTTCTCATAAAAATAATCGTAATATTAGGTTTTCTGATTTTGTTCGTGAACAGGGACAAATCAACAGGAACAAATCGTGGGGTTCCTAACCTACGAACCGCCCGCTTGACAAAGTAAAACGAAATAATAGAATTATTCCGAAATTAAATTCTTTTTTGAAATGAAAAGAGTAATGATGAACTATTTCGATTATTTTACAGTAACTAATGATAGTTGGCGTTTCTGGTGGAATACCGAAATGCTCCGGTAATTGTTTTGTCGTTAAAAATACAATCCAGACAAGCCGTGAGCAAAATTGTTCACGGTTTTTTTTGTCAATCACCAAGACGGAAAAGCCGCCTATTAAAAGAGGTTGGCTTTTTTTATTCCCTTTTTTTTATTTATTTTTTCATTGTTTTGTGATGACCACTCAACTTGATCATTTTCTGGCGGAATGCCAAAAAGCCGATGTTGTTCCTGTAACACATCAACTCTTAGCAGATTTACACACACCGGTTTCGTTGTTGCAACGGTTTTACAATGGTCAGGAAGGTGTTTTCCTGCTTGAAAGTGTTGAAGGCGGCGAAAAATGGGGACGATATTCGTTTCTTGGAATTGCCCCACATGCATTCATCGAAGTTTACCGAAACGACTTTTCCATAACAGAATATGACGAATCCGGTAAAATCGTTGCGGAAAATAGAACGCCGCATCACGGTAAACCGTTACAGGTGTTGCGTCAATTAATGACACGATATCAAGCGGCGGAACACCCTGATTTACCGCGTTTTTTTGGCGGACTTGTCGGTTATTTTGCGTACGAAATGGTTGAATTTTTCGAAAATATTCCGAATCAACTCGAAAATGAACCGTTTGCAAGTTTCGTGATTCCGCGAATAATGTTAATTTTTGACAATGCCCGGCAAACATTGACCATTTGTGTTTTGACATTTCCGAATCAAAAATCATCTCATCAAATACCGGCTAATCAGTCGTCCGGTGTTGATCTTCGAAAATTATATGCTGATGCTGTTACGGAAACAGAACGTATTGCCGCTGAACTTGAAAAACCAATGCCTATGCCGCAACCGAAACATACGGGAAAACTGAAATTGAGACCGGTGTTACCGGAAGAGGAATATTATCACCGTGTTGAAATTATCAAGGAACATATTGCTGCCGGTGATTTGATTCAATGTGTTTTTTCGCAACAATTTATTTCGGAACAGGCTCCGGATGCAGTTTCGTTATATCGGGCGTTACGTTTTGCGAATCCGGCTCCGTATCTATTTTTCATGCACTTGAGTGGTTCGGTGTTAGCGGGTTCGTCTCCGGAAACAATGATTCGCCTCGAAGGCCGAACCGCAACACTTCGACCAATTGCCGGAACACGGAAACGCGGTGAAACCGAACAACGTGATCGGGAATTAGCAGACGAAATGTTACGTGACCCGAAAGAAAAAGCGGAACATTTAATGCTTGTCGATTTGGGACGAAATGATCTCGGC
The DNA here is from genome assembly GCA_031283515.1 of Planctomycetaceae bacterium. Lineage (GTDB taxonomy): Bacteria > Planctomycetota > Planctomycetia > Pirellulales > Thermoguttaceae > WRKP01. The sequence goes on along the minus strand of JAITBS010000140.1, from coordinate 1,384 downwards.
AGAATTGCGAAAACAGGAACAGTTCAAGTTACAGATTTAATGTTTATTGAACGGCATCCGCATGTGATGCATCTTGTTTCAAATGTTACGGCACAACTGGAAGACGGTTATGACGGTTTCGATTTATTTGAAGCGACTTTTCCGGCTGGAACATTAAGTGGAGCGCCGAAGGTGCGGGCAATGCAGATTATTGCAGAACAAGAGGAAACACCACGCGGTCCCTACGGTGGAGCAGCAGGGTATATTTCGTTTGGCGGTAATATTGATTTTGCGATTACCATCCGCACCGCAAAAATTCGCAACGGAAAATTAACAGCTCAAGCCGGCGGCGGAATTGTTTACGATTCTGTACCGGAATTAGAACGCAAAGAAACAATCAATAAAGCAATGGGTATTGTCCGCGCAGTGGAAACACTCACGACAACCTGAAAATTTAAGAACGACTCATTCCAATAAATAAAATGCAGAAATTCAAAATGCAGACAATATTTTATCGGAAACGTTCAAACAAAATATTAAAACGGAATATATTGTATTACAAAATCGCAATAATGTTCCGGTTACCGTACAACAATAAACGATTTTAGTTAATATCGGTACTTTCCAAAAATTTTAACCCGAATTTCCTTTGTTTTTCCTATTTTTGTTAATTTTGAATCTTTGATATTTTGAATCTTTGATAAATGTATAGAAGTATATTTAATTCAAATACATTAAAAAAACTTAGAAATAAAGATATTTGTCATTAATTTTTTTTGGAAAGTACAGTTGATCAAAATATTCATATTAAATACACTTTGCGGAAAAATATGATCAACGTGTGGTTTATGACCCGAATAAGCAAGGATTATTACAATATTCGTAATATTTCAGTGGCATTTTTGTTTTTCGATTTTCACCCCGACAGGGGTGTGATTTTCATAACCGCAGGTCATCGACCTGCGGACTCGTACAACTAACAAACCTCTGTCTGAAAGACAGAATTTTAATAATCGTCGGTTGTACAATTCGGATCGTTCGGTTTCGCCTTTCAGGCGATGTTGAGGTGAGGTATTGACCGTAGGTCGCGCTTCGCTTGACCTACGGTTATGAAAATGCCGCCCCTTTGGGGTGAAGAATCAAAAATAATTATTCCGCTGATATATTACAAAAATTGTAGTTTGGAGTTTATAGTTACGATTTAGTGAGATTTAAGGTTGTCATTACCCATCACAAATTATTACACTTATTGCACTTCAAAATTCGGATTTATAAGAGCAGACTTTTGATGTTTTTTATTTAAAATCCCGTCAAAATCAGTTTATCTCGCCAAAAAACGACCACCGAATTGCAAGTGTGATAAGTATAAATTTTAGGCGATTCTTAATTAGGCGATTTTTAATAT
>JAITBS010000423.1 GCA_031283515.1 Planctomycetaceae bacterium | reverse complement strand
CCGTGATATTACCTAGCCAAGCCGTGATATTTCAAGGGGAATCCATCAAATATGATAGAAACCATTGTAATATATCAGTGGAATTTTTATTTGAAACACCGAAAAAGGTAGGCAATGTTTCGCCGAAACATTGCGTCGGCGATAGCCGACTTGCCCCTGTTTATGGACGGAAATGGGAAAACCGGCTCAACCGTTGCGACCGTGGGTTTATTGTATTGTTCAAAACCTTTCGGCGAAAGGTCGCCTACCTTTTAGCTATTATCGTAAACTGTTACAACATGATAAGTTCCATCGTTAATAGCGTACGTTTAGAAGAATATCCGCCGGAAAAATCCGCCAATTAACACCGCCATCATACCGAAAATAATAATAGAAACAAAAAATGGCGCAGAGGTTAATAGTTCTTTGTTCCGCTCTTTAAGTAATTCGATTTTCTCTTCAAGTTGCATTCCCTGTACTTCTGGTCGCGGTGCTCCTTGTGCTTGAAGAACCTGATTGATTGCCGATTCATAAGCTATCGGTGTTCCGCCTAAAATGTTACCAATAAACGCGTGAAGTTGACGATCTCCACAAGTATCACCCGAACAACCCGCTCCATGTTTTTCAACCATCTCAACATGCAACTCCGCCAAATTCTTCACCACTTCGTCACTCGGTTTCCACATCCCTTTACGTACAATATCCAAAAGAATCGCCGTCATATCCTGTAACGCATAAGGATTTTTTGCTTCAAAATATTCCTTTAATTTCAGGTTGTGTTTGTCTTCAATATAGACAGCGTTCATCTCATCCCAGAGCGATGAATCAATCGACGAAGGTTGTACAACATTCCAACCACGCATGTTTCGTATCGGTTCCACCAAATTGGCAGCACCTCCTGCTCCTTCCCGTTGTAAACCAGCAATATATTTGGGATTCCAAATCGACGACCTCGCCTCTTCACGAATCGCCTGTGTTGCCGTAACCGCCCGCGCAGATGTCGGATTCCGCATGTCGCTAAACCAAATTTTCGGATCCGTTCCCGTCTTTTCACGAATCGCTAACGCTAACGTGTTAAATTCGTACACATGGTCAAGTGTCAACGGTCCCCAAGTGTTGGACGACATGGACTGAATCATCATATCGGTTCCTTTGAGTTGTGATTCGAAAAGTCCACGCACTTGAACTCCCCAAACTTTACCGCTTCGGTACATTCCACTCATGTTACGAATATACTGATCCGCCACCCGTTCATCAGAACCGGATTCGGCACGATCAACCGTTCCCATAATTCCTGTACCGTAACTCCCAGTCGGTGAACCGAAAATACGCGCCGTTGAATACTCCCGCGCTTCCGCAGGAGCAATCCCTTCCTTTTTCAAATCGTCTTCAGTTTGTAACGAATTTTCTTTAACATAATTCGGATGTTTTTCGTCCGGTAATTCCGAAACCATTCGTACTGCTTTGTCCAGTAGTTCAATACGTCCGACCGCCGCATCACGGAATTGACCCGATGTTTGCGCAACAATATCAATTCGCGGCCGTCCCAGTTCCTCCGACGGAATCACCTCCACATCAAACACAATATTCCGGCTGTCACGGCGCGGTCGCAAACCCATTAAATACAACGCCTGAGCAAGTACCACTCCACGTGTCCGAATATACTCGCCGCCCCAAAATGTACACGCCACACGACGAGGCCAACGATCAGGATTTTGTTCGCGAAATTCGGCAATAATATTTTCGGTTAGTTTAACACCAATTTTGTACGATTCCGGAGTTGGCGTCTGTTCCAGATTAACCGAAGCTATATTTCGTCCCGTTGGAGCAGAATCAGGATTGAAAATCACATCACCTCCAGATGACGGCGGAACATAACCACCGCCAAGCGCATTGATAATTCCTTCTAATTCAAAAGGTATTGAATCAAATAAATTGTTCGCATGAAATAAACTTGCATCAATGAGTGCGGCATACGGGTCGGCGGATTCTTCTCGTTTTTTCGGTGCGCCGGTGATTTCACCCCAACGGGATTGACCACCGCCCATCATTCCGCCCATGCCACCACTCATGCCGCTTGGCATTCCGCCAGGCATACCTCCGCCTTCCTGAATCGCACGCCGCATTGCTTCGGGCATTTCACCTCCGCCAGGCATACGAATATTTTCCGTTTCTTTTTTTGTTGCACTGTTTGTTGTGCTGTTTGTTGCGGTATTAGTATTATCCGCTTGGGCAGCGTAGGGCGGAGCAGGAAACACATTAACCGCAACAGGTTTACTTTCCATTATTTTTTCCGGTTCTATTTTTTCGGGTTCCGATTTTTCGTTCTTTTTTTCATTCTCATTTTTATTCTCATTCTCATTTTTATTTTTTTGTATTTCTATTTCATTTTTAGGCATTTTTGTATCCTTTTCTGAAGTGTCCTTTTCTTTGGAGTTTTCCTCTTCTTTTTTGGGCGTATCGTCAACAATTTTGCCGTCAAGTACACCCTGAACAAAATATTTCATTCCTTCGGTTTTATCGGCGGGAAGATCAGGAAGTTTACCGGATTCGCGAATTTTTTCAAGTTTTTCGGTTCCCGGTTCTCCCAACATCGCCGCAACCGTATCAACAATTTGAGGAACCGTCCACGCACGACCAATAACATGCAAACCGTCCTGAATATTCACATCTGCCAAATGATCGAGATATTCATCGAGTTGTTCAATATCTTTTTGTGTCAATAAGGTATCCTCTGGCGGATTTTCCTTGTAACCGATTTCCTTGAACATATCATTTTTTCGTACCATTTCAGTCAATGATTTAATCAATTCCATTTTAAGCGCATCACCTTCGACAGTACGAAAATCATGAATTTTATCACTCATTCGGCTAATATCGCCATAGAGTTCCGCTTTGGTGAACGGCGGAGTCAGATGTGTTACCATTACAGCACTGGCGCGTCGTTTGGCAAGAAGTGCTTCACCGATATTGTTAATAATGTACGGATAAATATGGGGCATATCGCCGGTCAGAATGGTGGGCCAACAATAATCACTCAACACCGCTGATTTCCCTTTTGTAAATTCCATTGAGCCATGTGTACCGAAATGAATCATGGCGTCTGCTTTGAACCCATGCCGAATCCAAAGATACGCACCAAGATAAGAATGAGGCGGCGGTTGGTCTGTTCCGTGAACTGCCGACATTTCATCCGTAACCACTCCTTCGCCTTCTTTAACCGTAATATTTGTACTGGAAGCACCGCCGGCGTTGTTCCCATTCATTCGTGTGGTTGTTGCGGGTGGTTGAGCGGTTACATTGGCGGTGTCGCTTCCCACTTCAGCGGCAATTTCAGATTTACCAGCAGGTTTACCAGCAGATTTATCGGCAGATTCACCGACGGCTTCACCGGAAATAATCGCGGCACTGGGTAACGGCATCAACGCAATATTGCCCAACTTGACACGTGTTACAATTAAATACGGTTTACCATCTTTTTGTATCGTATTTTGTTTACCGGGAACATCGCCCCAGACTCGAATCAACGCTTTTCGATTTGGTTCCGGTACATCGTTTTGCAACCATGCGGCATACTCTTCTGCGGGAATATAAACCGGATCACCTTCACGAAGATATTCTTCCCATGAACCTTGCGCCCAACCGCCGATGGTTCGTCCTTCTTTTTGAATCAACTCCGCCAGACCTTTTGAATCGGCAGGCAAACGACCGCCAAGATCATAACCTTCGACTTGCATCTTTTTAAGAACATTGTATAAGGAATCAATTGTTTCCATACCGGCGGCTCCGAGCGGCGAATGCCCCGGTGCTTTATAATAAACAATCACAACACGTTTATCGGCATTGGATTTTCGTTTCAGAGTGATCCAACGATTAACTCGCCGGATGAGCATTTCGATTCGGGAGGTGAGGGGCATTCTGACGGAGAGACCGTCTTCATTGGTGGAGCGTGCGGCGATAGCGGTTGGTTCGATAACACCGTCGAGTTCCGGTAACACTAACGCCTGACCCGTATAACCTCCGGTCATGGCGGTTGGTTCGTTCAACCAATTTTCCTGTGTATCCATAATATTAACGATATTGATACACGGAATATTTTGCTCCTGCAAAAACGCGACTGTTTCAGCTCCGACCAAACTTCCCATAGGAGTAAAAAGAATCACATCCGGTTTAATTTCTTCGAGTTGGCGTTGTCCGCCCATTCCTGCTAAGGCGTACACACGGCAACCGCTTTCAGCAAGACGACGGTTGATCATATCCACAGCACCGCGTTCAAGGTCATCGTAAAAATTGATAAACGCTCCGATTAATACAACACGCGGCGCATCTTTAGACATTTTAGGATAAGCGGCGTCGAAGTGGGCGTCGTATTCTTTTAACGTTTCATAAAGTTTTCCGTCCAGATGAAAGAATCCGCGTCGCGGACGTTGTTTTGGTTCGGGGATATCGGCTTTATAACCTTTGAGTTCGCGTGCGAGATAACGTAACCCATTTCCGAGATTTTCCGCACCTCCTGCCGATGCGTACTGTCCGAATTTTTGTCCGATTTCTTTTGGGATATTATTGAGTTCTCTGGTGGACTCACGAGTTGCGGCGGACACTTGAATATAAGCACCGAGTTTCGCAGATTTACGTACATTTTCCAATTCCGCATCGGTTGGTTGCCAACCCATTCCGCGCAGCATGACCAAATCGTAATTTTCAAACGGAGCCGTCGCAATTTCTTCTTTCTTGTAACGATGGACCGCGAAATTGGTTCCCTGAACCGCCTCCTGATAGCCAACCCATTCGCTATCAAACTCTGCGACAATCGCAATACGCATTGGGCGAAGAAACCGATGATAAAAAGCATATCCGCCCCAAGCCAACACCCCAAGAAACAGAACTGTTAAAAAAATCGAAAAATATTTTTTCATTGTTTGTGTAGTAAAAATAGGTTAAAAATAGGTTCAAATTCAACATTGTTGGTGTAGGGTTTTATTTTCAGAAAATATTTTACCATCCAAACAAGATCGGACGCAAGTACCCATACTTTATTTAAGACTTTATTTAAAAAGATATTGGAGAGAATTATTGAATATTATTGATGAACCTATCATTGTGATCTACTCAACAAATCCGAATATCCGAATCGTTCTCGACAATTCACCGACGTAATGTTATTGTCGAAAGGGCAAGGTATCATCTATAATATGGCAAGTTAGTTACCAAGAGTACAAAAACATTTATTGGGAACTTTGAAAAACTCGTTTTTTTATTAACCAAAGAGGACACAGAGTTCACCGCGAGAATATTTTTAAAAAATTAAATTTTGATTTAAATCCCTAATTTTTACTTTAGTAACTCATGTTACGCACTTGCTTCGAGTTTTATTTTTTTTAGTTCGCTCCATGCGGGTGATCTGGTCGTGGGATAAATAACCATCAAGCAAACGGGATAAACCGGTTGACGTGGTACGACCAACACTGCTCAATAAATAATCCGTGTATAAATCCAATCTGTCATCCATGATAAAAAAATTTTACACCTGTCTAGGGGGTCTTAAAGTTCGGGACAACCTGTTACCCGAAAAGTGTAATTTACCAGATTAGGGACTACTCGGCAATACGATTTCTTAAC
>JAITBS010000402.1 GCA_031283515.1 Planctomycetaceae bacterium | reverse complement strand
GTATTACGTTTTATTTATCAGGTTGTACTGGTAAACGAATGACGGTTATTTCAAAGAAACCTTACAAAATAAGGAGTCTGAAAATGGAAAATGTATTAAATTGTTTGGTTGGGTTTTTGGGTATTTTTTGGCAAAAAATACTGCTGTTAAAACGGGTAAGCCAAGTAAAGCAGGGGGGGGGGGGCAGGATATAGTAGAAGGTTAAAAACGGAAAACAGAGCGTGTTCTCGTTCTAAACTCTTTTCTGCAAACCCTTTACAAATTCTTTCACGGTTCGGCTTTACTCTCGTCGAACTTCTTGTGGTGATTGCGATTATCGGCGTGTTAATCGCTCTTCTGTTGCCGGCAGTTCAAGCCGCTCGGGAAGCCGCAAGACGTGCACAATGTATCAATCACTTCAAGCAGATTGGTATTGGTGTTCATAATTTTCACGACACACGAAACGGGTTACCGCCGTCAGCAATTGATGCCGGTAGAGTTACATTTTTCGGGGTAATTTATCCTTTTGTGGAACAAACAGCTCTCCACGAAATCCTGACCAGGAATAAAGACCAAAAAACCGGAAACTGCAACCAAGCCTGTAATGCAACAGCTCTCCCTTTCATTTGGTGGCCCGGATTAACGCCGGAAGAAAGGAAAGGATTCGGTTCCGTTCCAATTTATAAATGTCCCTCGCGCCGGGCAGGAATAGCAATTATTGAAACAGGTACTGTAAATAATCGTCCACCGGGACCTATTGGCGATTACGCTGTACTGGCTTATACCAAAACTTCCGATCCATGGATCTATCACCATAAATGGTATTTTGGTTACATATCCTCAGAACGGGCTCAAAATTGGGGAACTGACTACAAGAATATTACGTCACATTTTTTCGGTCCTTTTCGAGCCGCAAGAGTGGAACTTATCGCCCAAGTTAATGAAGGTGATAATTATACCGTCAATGCTTGGGAACCAACTGATGCAATGCCATGGTGGGCAGATGGAACTTCCAATCAACTTTGTATCGGAGAAAAACATATTCCCGCTAATGAATTGGGAAAATGTGAAGTCGCAGCTTCCGGTCTGGAAAATCGAGATTGTTCTCTGTTAACTCTTTATAATACTACGGAATCAGCTTCACTACGCACAACATACGATTCTACGCCGATTGCCCGAATAAGTGATACTGGTTCACAGTATGATTGGCGTTTCGGTAGTTATCATCCGGGTATTTGTAATTTTCTTTTGGGAGATGGTTCCGTACGTGGTGTAGGAGTTACGACTTCGACGAAAATTCTCATGGCATTGAGTGATGTCTGCGACGGAGAACCTGTATCCTTACCATAATAAGTTTTAATAAAAGAGTATTCGTTCACGTAAAGGTAAACGACATGCAGGAAATTCAAGAGGTAGGCGACATTTCGCCGAAACGTCGCAACGGTTGATCGGTAATTCCGTCCGATTTTGTGTTTTTGATTTCCGTCCGTAAACGTTGCCTACCTGATGTTTAACCTGCTTTTAATGGGAATTTCACTGAATAATTACGAAAATATAATTATATTGACATTCGATTCTATTTTGTGTATCATTCCTAAATTGTTGATATTATGAATTTTTTGTAAACAGTTAAAGATTTTTTTATTCAAGGAGTCCAATCATGAAAACTCTATACAGTATTTTTATTATCTTTATTTTGTGTTTCGTTTTGTGTTGTAACTTTTTCAATCAAACAGCAATTCAAGCCGACGAACCGGCGAAGAAGAATGTGGAGGTGATGGTTTTCTCCGATAGTTGCGATGATGGTTTTGAACCGTATCGGGCAATGGACGGGAATCCGCAAACAATGTGGCATTCCGAATGGCGCACCGCAACCCCGAAATTGCCGCATACATTGATTGTCGATTTACAGAACGCTCCGGAACTCAAAGGTTTTATCGTAACCGCTAGGAATGATGGTTTCAACGGCGATATTAAGAATTACGAAGCTTTCGTAACCGATAACGCCGATGTTCCGGGTGAACCTGTTGCAGTTGGCGAATTTGTTAAAAGTGAAACGGTAAACAAGAAAACTCCCAACCGTGTTGATTTTTCCGAACCGAAAAAAGGACGGTATTTTATTCTCAAAGTCCTTTCCGGTCACAGCGGCGAATATTACGCCTCCGCAGCAGAACTCGAATTACTTTGCGATTCCGTAACATTCAAAGCGAAAAAAATCACAAAGTCCGAACTCGAACTCGAAACGTTACGAAAAGAATTAGGCAACGCCGACTCCGAACAACTCGGTGAATTTTTACGGTTGTCACAAAATATTAAAGAAAAAACGAAATTCGATAAAATCGCTACAGAAACGTTTTTGCCCGATGCGTTAATTCTTGACGGTGATCGTGATCCGGTTGATGTGGTTTTGCGCCGAACAACTGCTTTGCTTGCCGATTTGAAAACTCTTGACGCTGTTCCCGATTTGAACGGTTACGAAAAAATGTTGACGGTGTTGAAAAATGAAACAGAAAAAATTCCCGTCGATCAGAAAAAACAACGATTCGAATATTTTGTCAAAATTTGTGAATTACGCCGACAAATTGCGTTTGCGAATCCGTTACTCAATTTCAATGAATTATTGTTCGTAAAAAAACATCGGGCAATATTCAATCACATGTGTGACCAATATTACGGTGTTAATTTACCGTCCGGCGGCGGAATTTTTGTTCTCTCAAATCCGTTCGGCAAAAACGCACAAAAACCGGAAGTTCGTAATCTCCTTGAAAATTCGGTAGTTCAATCGGGTCGGCTTGCCGGAAAAAAACTTGTAACCGGTTCATTTCTTGCGCCGGATATTTCATTTGATGCACGAAAATTGGCGTTCGCTTATGTCGAATGCGAAGGCGATACGGCGCAACGTTTTCATACCGACCCAAGCAAAGGACATTGGCATGAAGGACGATGTTTTCATATATTTACGTGCAATATTGACGGCAGCGATTTACGGCAAATCACCGACGGAACATGGAATGATTTCGATCCGTGTTGGTTGCCGAATGGTCGAATGGCGTTTATTACGGAACGGCGCGGCGGTTATCTCCGATGCGGTCGGGAATGTCCGACTTATACGTTGTTCGACATGAATCCGGACGGTTCGCAAATTCGTTGTTTGAGTTATCACGAAACGAATGAATGGCAACCAAGTGTAACTCACGACGGTCGAATTTTGTACACTCGTTGGGATTATCCTGATCGTTCTGCTAGTGTGGCACATCATCCTTGGATTACCACATTGGATGGTCGCGATTCACGGCATGTTCACGGTAATTTTTCACAGCGTAATAAACGTGCAGATATGGAACTCGATTGCCGAATGATTCCCGATTCGCCGAAATTTGTTGCAACAGCGGCTCCGCATCATGGACAGGCTTATGGTTCGTTAATTCTCGTTGATCCGCAAGTGGAAGATGACGACGCCATGGCTCCGGTCAAACGTCTCACGCCGGAAATTGCCTTTCCCGAAAGTCAAGGCGGTACACAAGTTTATGGAACACCGTTTCCGCTTTCGGAAAAGTATTATCTTGCGGTTGCAGATTTTTCGATGACTGTTGATCAGGGAGCGGAATGGCATAACAAAAATTATGCTCGCGGCGATTACGGCATTTATCTTGTGGATGCTTTTGGTAACAAAGAATTGATTTATCGTGATCCGGAAATTGGTTGTAATTCTCCGATTCCGATTTTGCCGAAACCGACACCGCCTGCTCCTCCGCAACAAATTTCGGCAAATATTGAAGCGCAAATTTATCTTGATCCGCTTCGTGACAAGAACAATTTGTTACCGAAATTGCAGCAAGGAACGATTTCAATTGTGAATGTTTATCAGGCGTTGCGTCCGTTCCCCGAAGGAACGAAACTCAAGGAACTCCGTGTTCTCCAACTGATCCCGATGTCGGTTCCGTCGGGCGAACCGCCGCACGAAATTGGTTTCCGCGAACCAACGAGTTCGAGTTCGGTTGTTTTGGCGCGTTATGTTCTTGGCACGGTTCCCATTGAAGACGATGGCAGTGTTCATTTTGTAGTTCCGCCGCGGCGTGAATTGATGTTACAAGTTCTTGACGAAAACGGGCTTGCGGTGCAATCGATGCGGAGTTCGTTGTACTTACACGACGGCGAAATGCTTTCCTGTAACGGTTGTCATGAACCCAAAACATCCGCCTCGCTCCGCACGGCAACAATTCCGAAAGCGTTTCAGCGTTCGCCGTCACAATTAAAGCCTGATCATCCTGATGCGAATCCGTTTAGTTATCCGCGTCTTGTTCAACCGGTGTTGGACAAAAATTGTGTTTCTTGCCACGCCGAAGAACGAGCAAAAGGAACGGCAAATGTTCCGAATCTTGCGAAGGATCCGATCAAAAATAAATGGTATGCTTCGTTCAACGAATTGGTTCCGAAATACGGATTTTATTCATACGGCGAACCGCTTCGCACAATGCCGGGCAAATTCGGCGCACGAAATTCAAAATTGTACGAAATTCTAAAGAACGGACATTACGATGTCAAACTCACTTCAGAGGAAATGCATCGTTTAACACTTTGGCTTGATTGTGTATCAATTTTTTATGGCGTGTACGAAAAAGAAGGCGGTGAAGCCCAATTACGCGGAGAAATCGTCTATCCGACACTGGAATAATTGCAACAATTGTCCATTGTATTAACCGCTAAAACGCATTGTTCAAGTAGTCCGCAGATGACGCAGATTGACACGGATAAATAAAAGGTAGGCAATCCCTTCTCTGAAGGGTTGCAACGGTTGATTTATGATTCAATGCCACTGTCTATATTTATTTCCTTCGATATGGTTCGTTATTTGTAATATATCAGTGGAATAATTATTTTTTATTCTTCACCCTGAAGGGGTGGCATTTTCATAACCGTAGGTCAAGCGAAGCGCGACCTACGGTCAACATCTCGCCTCAACATCGTCTGAAAGACGAAACTAAACGATCAGAATGACACATTCGATTTTTAAAAGGCTGTCCTTCAGACAGAGAAATGTTGTTGATGTCCATCCGCAGGTCGATGACCTGCGGTTATGAAAATCACACCCCTTGCGGGGTGAAAATCGAAAAACAAAAATTTCACTGATATATTACAAAATATGTAAAATACAACGTTTAAGTAAATTTTTATTTTGCCTAAATTCTCATTCTTTGAAGCTGACTACATTGTCGATGTGGTACAAAATTTGATCGACAGTGGCATTGAACCCAAAGGTGAGTTTTCCGGCTTTATTTCATTGATTTTTTTCATTGGTAAAGCCGGGAACCGATACGTACTAAAGTTGCCCCTTCTTCGACGGCAATTTCAAAATCTCCGCTCATTCCCATTGACAAGATTTCTAATTTGATATTTGGCGGAGTTCCGTGTTGCCGAAGCGATTCGGCGAGTTGACGAACCGCAGCAAATTCACGCCGCGTTTCGTGTTCGTCCGACTCAAGTCCAGACATACACATCAAACCATCAATAACAATGTTTTTCAACTCGCCCAATTGTTCCAGCGATTCGGAAATTTCTTGCGGCACAAAACCGTGTTTGCCAACGTCACCGGAAATCGCAACCTCAAGAAGACAATGAACCGGCTTTACGTTTGTCAGAAAATTTCCGGCATCATCTTTTTGAACATCACACTCTTTTTGAACAACATCACGTTCCTCCTGAACAATCCGGTTAATCGCTTCCGCCAACCGAATAGAATCCAATGAATGAATCAGGTTTGTAACGGGAATGATTTTACGGATTTTGTTGCGTTGAAGTGAACCAATCAAATGCCAACGGATTTGATACGAGGCATAAAATTCCGCTTTTTCCTGAAGTAATTGCGGTCTTGCTTCGCCAAGATCAATACAACCTGCGGCAACCAACGCATCAATCATTTTGTCTCCGGTTGCGGCGTATTTACTAACCGCAACAAGTGTGACGTCAGAACCATGACGACCACTTTTTCGTGCAGCAATATCAATCCGATCCCGTGTCTCCCGAACATTCGACGTAATTCTGTCCAAAAATATCTTGTCCATATAACGCAACAATTTTAGTTCATACCGTCCGAACAATTATAACCTAAAAACAATTGTAACATGACTTTACTATAACTCATCACACATTAAAATTCGGTTTTATTGAAACCTATTGCCGTACATTTTTATTTAAAAATCACAGCAATTTCGATTTATTATTGTAATTCATTACAACGGTTACATTTAATTCGTACCGATTTTTTTTGTCATGGTCATTTCTGTGATTCCAGAAATTTTTAAAAACTTCACAATAGAATAATAGAAAAGATTGGCGTTTTCAAGAGGTACAACAATCAGTGTTACGGTGGTCGCTTGACAGGAAGTGTTAATGGGTTATATTGTTTTGGATTGATTTTTCGGAGTTTGTTCTCGGTGGAACAGCGGTAAACCAGTTGATAACGGTTGAATAACTGTAAATCGGATTTCATTTTGCTGTTTTACTTTTTGATTTTAAGTGTAGTGAGCATATATCGTTAGAGTGTCATCCTAAATACAAAGAGTTGGTCGTTGGAAATACCTCGTGTTTCCGCGATAATGGGGAATCGGGTCGGAATCCCGAACAGTCCTGCTGCCGTATTAACGGAGTTTTTCCATCGCTTTTGAACCACTGAGCCGAACGGGCTTGGGAAGGTTTGGAAAAATGCTGATGTTTAAGTCGGAATACCCGCCAATCACTGTTTGTCAGATCATTCGCTGAATACCTTTGTTGACCACAGGATATTGGAAACATTGGATAGAACCATAATGTATTCGTAGCACAAATTCGTTTGTTTTTACACCGATGCCGGCGTTTGCGAAGCAATTATTGTTATTAAACAATTACCATCAACAATTGTAAGAACAATAATATTACACCCAATGACTTATTTCAGTTCCAAATTTTTTTTCAGATTCAATAATTTTAAAAATTAAATATTCAAAATTCAAATTTAGTTCCAATATTTCAAACGGTCGTTTTGTAACGAAAATATTTTAATGGTGAGAGTTTTTATTTCAGGCGGTTGCAAAAGCGGAAAATCATTTCACGCTCAAATACTTGCCAAAAAAATGCAACAGAAACATGTTCCCTTGTATTATCTGGCGACCATGATTCCGAAAGATGATGAAGACTTGCAAAGAATCAAAAAACACCAGATCGAACGGACTAATTGGGAATTTGAAACACTTGAAGTTTCAAAAAATATTTCATCCGTTCTCAAAAAGTGTAACACGAATGGTGTCTTTTTGCTGGACAGTATAACTTCGCTCCTTGCTAATGAAATGTTTACCGACGACGGAATGATGATTGCCAACGCCCCTAAAAAATTGTCGTACGAATTAACATTGCTTGCTGAAGGATTGAAAAACATCGTTTTTGTTTCCGATTTTATTTATTCGGATACGCCGTTTTATGACACTTCAACAGAGGCATTCAGAAAAGGGTTGGCATTGATTGATCGGCAATTAGCCGGAATTTGTGAAACTGTTTTAGAAATATCGTGCGGAAATGTTGTTGTTCATAAGTCCGTTTCCGAATCAACAGAAAATTGCAACAATTAGAAAACTAAATTGAGAAACAAATTTGATAAAAGCATTATTAATGTCCATTGGTATGTTTTCCGTTTTGCCCGTTCCGAAACAACATTGGGAGGAACGCTCCCTTTCTTGGGTGATTCCGTTTTTTCCGATTGTTGGAGGGTTTATCGGTTTCCTGTGGTATGTTACAACATTATTCGCAACTGTATTACCGTTGCCGTTGCAATCGGTAACGATTTTATTGGTTCCTTTTTTTTTGAGCGGTTTTTTGCACCTTGACGGTTTTATTGATACAGCCGACGCCCTTTTTTCACGGCGAAACCTTGAAGAAAAAAAACGTATCCTCAAAGATCCGCATGTCGGAGCATTTGCGGTTGTTGCGGTTATTTGCCTTTTATTGATACAATTTTGCATTATACAAACGATTGTTACCGAAAAAAAAACAACTGTTGCCTTTATTTTTATCCCAATCATTTCCCGTTGCCTAACCGGAATGGCACTTTTGAATATGAAACCGATGGCGGAAACAGGTTTTCTGGTTATGTTCAAAACAAACACCAAACCGGTTCATACTTTTTTTACGGCGGTTGTTTTAGTTGTTACTTTAATAATCGCTTTGATAACCGGCGGCAGTACGGTATTGTTTGCTCTCGTAACAGTTATTGTTTCGGCATTGATAGTAATGTTTTACCTGAATCGAGAATTTCAAGGTTTATCGGGTGATTTATGCGGTTGTATGGTTTCTGTTAGTGAAATGATCGGACTTTTATTTGTTGCGGTTATATGAAATTTTATAGGTTACGTTTTTATAATTGAGTTTCATAAATTGATACACAAGGTATAAAATGATACTAATTTACGGCGGTGCTTATCAGGGTAAACTGGATTATGCTTTGGAACATTACAACACCAATGCTTCCGTTTATCAATGTAACGAAATAGAAATCCGAATTGATTTTTCCAAAGATATTATCAATTCATTGCATTGCCTGATTTTGGCTCAATTAAGAAACAATATGGAACCTTGCCAATTTATAAACGAAAATAGGGAATTTTTGAAACCAAAAATTATTATTTGCAACGACATTTCATGCGGAGTGGTTCCGATTGATTCGGAAATACGTTTATGGCGGGAGTCTGTTGGGCGTGTGCTGACGATTCTGGCACGACATGCTGATGAAGTTGTTCGAATATTTTGCGGTTTGGGAACGAGAATCAAATGATTATTCATCTGCTTCGGCATGGAAGAACAATTGCCAACGAGAAAGGTTTTTATTGCGGTTCCTCTGACCAGCCGTTAAGTGACGGCGGCATCGAACAACTTCGGCAGTTAAAAACGGAAATATCGTTTCCAATAACAGAACGGTATGTTACAAGCGGACTCCGAAGAACTATTGAAACGTTAAAAATTTTGTACGATAAAACGCCGGATGCGGTTGTTGAAGAATTGAACGAATATAATTTCGGCGATTTTGAAATGAAACCTTATAATGATTTAAAGGAAAATCCCGATTATATCCGTTGGATTTCAGGTGATGACGATGTTTCTTGTCCCAACGGAGAATCAAGGAAAAAATTTCGGGAAAGAATTAGTTACGGATTTGAACTTGTTCGGGCGATGAAGGCGGAAAGTGTGTTTATTGTGTGTCACGGCGGTGTGATTGCTTCTCTGATGAACATGTTATTTAAAGAACAGAAAAAAAGTTACGATGAATGGCTGCCGCAGAATGGACACGGTTACACTATTAAAATTTCCGGAACGGTTATGTCCTTCGAGCCGCTTTGAATTTTGCAACACTAAACTAACTTCTCCGGTACAGGATTGGAACAATGGATAATATCGTACAAATTATTGTATTGGCTGTTATCCTGGACAGTCTTGCCGGAGATCCGCAAAATCCGTTGCATCCGGTCAGAATAATTGGTTACGGAATTTCATGGGGTATTAAACTTCATCAATATTTCCGCATCAAATTACCGGTTGTCAGTTTTGTGTGGGGAGTCCTTTTAACTGTAACAATTGTATTGACCGCGTATTGGGGAACAAAATATTTCATTGAATTTCTTGATAAAATTCAACCCTGGTGCGCTTATGCCGGAGAGGTAATTTTATGTTATTTTATTATTGCGTCCAAAGCACTTCAGGTTGAAAGTATGAGAGTTTACCGAGCCATTCAGTCCGATGATTTGATGAATGCGAGAAAAAATCTGTCGCGTATTGTGGGACGAGATACGCAGCATCTGGAATATCCCGCAATTATCAAAGCAACTGTTGAAACTGTTGCAGAAAACTTTTCGGATGGAGTGATTGCTCCGCTTTTTTTTGTGTACATCGGCGGAGTTCCGCTTGGTATGGCTTATAAAGCTGTCAACACATTGGATTCCATGATTGGTTACAGAAATGAAATGTACGAATATTTGGGAAAGTTTGCCGCCCGTTTGGATGACATTGTTAATTTTATTCCGGCAAGAATATCGGCGTTCCTTTTGATTGCGGTTGTTTTTATTACAAGAAATAATTTGAAACAGGCTTTTCGGATTTATTGGAGAGATCGGTATCAACATAAAAGTCCGAATTCTGCGCAGACGGAAGCGGTTTGTGCCGGAGCGTTGGGATTGAGTTTGGGCGGCGATAATTATTATAACGGAAAAATCGTTTCCAAGCCGGCGATTGGAGACGATAAGGTTCCGCCTTCGCCGTCGCATATTATTATTGTCAATCGTTTAATGTATTTAGCAACGATATTAGCTGTTGTCCTTATAATTTTAATTGAATTGGGGCGGAGATACATTTATGTATGAATATTGTCACGGCGGCAATGTCCATTTTGAACCCGGCGGAATAAACTTCCTCGATTTATCCGCAAACATCAATCCATTAGGATTTCCTGAAGGAGTTGAAGATGCTATCAAAAACGAAATTACTTTTTGTTACCGTTATCCAGATAATAATTCGGCGGTGCTTCGTGAATGTATTGCTGATTTTGAACGGGTCAAACCGGAATGGATTTTTTGCGGGAATGGTTCTTCCGATATTATTTTTCGGTTGCCGCTTTGTTTGAAACCGCGAAAGGCATTGATAGCAATACCGACATTTTCCGATTATGAACGATCACTAAAATCATACGGTACGAAAATTCACTATCATCAACTGATGGAAAGCCAAAATTTTGAATGTGATGAAAATATTATAACAACAGCGGAAAAAAAACATATTGATTTGATATTCCTTTGCAATCCCAATAATCCGACAGGAATTTTAACGAAACGGAAAATAATTGAGAATTTGTTACGGTGTTGTCAAAATTCGGCAACAGTTGTGGTGGACGAATGTTTTATTGATTTTACTGAACAGGCAAACGATGTTACGGTTAAACCGTTATTGTCTGAATTTGACAACTTAATTATTCTCAAGGCGTTTACAAAAATTTTTGCATTACCCGGAATTCGTCTGGGATATGCTATTTGCAACAATAAAACATTGATGGACAAACTGTATTTTCACGGTTCTGATTGGGCGGTGTCGAATCTTGCTCATGCGGCGGGAATAGCGGCTCTTAAAAATGCGGAAACTTATCTGAAAAAAACGGTTCTTTTTGTGAAACAAGAAAAACAATTTGTTAAACGGGAACTTGAAAATTTAAGATACAAAGTTTTTAACAGTCAGGCGAATTATTTGTTTCTTAAAAGTCCTTACGATTTTGATTTGAAGGAAGAACTTGATAAACACCGGATAAGAATACGGTCGTACAAAAATACAGATGGTTTAAAATCTGGATTTTATCGTATAGCGTTGTCGCAACACCAACATAATATCCGGCTTGTTGAAACAGTAAGAAAAATTGTTTCAGATGGCAGATTGAACTGAATTTTATTTAGTTATAAATTTTACATTATATTAAAGACTACAACCTTTATTTTTAACAATTTCCGACATCCCTATTATTCCCTAAAAATTAAGTTTTTAGAATTTCCCTTGCTAATTATGTATGAAGTCGATTTAAAAGATGTAATAAAAAATTATGATTTACGTGCAGAAGAGGGTTTTTTATTCTGTCTTCTTGAGGCGATCTCCAACGCTCTTTATTGCTCTATCGAAAATTCAAATATTCAGATAACCGTAAAAATCACACGGCAATACGCCGCTAACGAAATTATCAAAGATGAAAATAATTATATCCAGTCTCTTAAAATAGAAGATAACGGCACCGGATTTACGGACGATAATTTTAGAAATTTTACGCGACAAATATACAAAACAAACCATACCGGCGGTAAAGGTTTGGGAAGAGTCGCTTTTCTCAAAATATTTAACGACGTAAAAATTGAAAGTATATTTAAAGAAGAATCAAAAACATTTAAAAGAACATTTTCTTTCAATACCGAAACAATCGAAGATAATAAAAGCCAGGTTGAAACAAATAACGAAAATAAAACAACCATTACTTTCAAAAACATCAAACCGGAATTTCAAGAACACACTCAAAAAAATATTGACTTCTACCGAAACGAAATCCTAAAACACTTCTACATTTTTTTGTATTATTTAAAAAGTAATAATAAACAATTTGAAATCAAATTGATTGATAACTGTGGTAGTGAAACCGAACAAATTATAAATACAGATCAATTGAATAAAGATACACTTGTTAAAGAAAAATTCGTCATCGAAGATAAAACAAAATTACAAGACATAGATAACATGGTAGATTTTGAATTATGGCACATCAAAACAAAAAATACAAACGAAAATAAGGCGTTCTATGTTGTGGATGAAAGATCGGCAGGCGAAATTAACAATATTGATTTGCCGCCGGGAGT
Organism: Planctomycetaceae bacterium; assembly: GCA_031283515.1. Taxonomy (GTDB): domain Bacteria; phylum Planctomycetota; class Planctomycetia; order Pirellulales; family Thermoguttaceae; genus WRKP01. The sequence goes on along the minus strand of JAITBS010000402.1, from coordinate 3,574 downwards.
TTTAGAAGATAAATCCGGCGTTAGTTATTATTACAACGCCTATCTTAAATCTCGTTTTTTTAGCAGATTCCTAAATGAATCACGAACCAAACTGACTCTTCCCAAAAATAAAACAAACCTTGATAGTATCACCGAAGAAAAAATACAAGAAACAATAAAAACAAAAATAAATCTATTCCTAAAATACGAACTCGAAATATTAAACAAAAAGAAAGAGAATCGCATCATTGACTTGTTAAACAATGAGGATAATAATAAAACCGCAAATAATAAAGCATATTCCTATATTCTGACAGACAAAGAAAACAAAGAAAAACTTCTCAATACAATAAAATTTAATGACTCCCCGCAAAAAATTTTGTCAAAAATAAGAAACTTGCATAAGAAAATACAAACCGAAACCATTCAAAAAATTGATCAAACAATACAAAAAATTAAAAATGTAAAAACAGATGTTGATTTCAAAGAACTAGAAAATGAAATAAAAAATCAGATTCAACAAGTTAATATTGAGAATATCGTTAACTTATCAAGTTACATAATGTATCGAAAATATATTTTGAATATATTCAATGAAGGTCTTGAATCGTGCAAGAAAAATAAGATTCAAAATGAAGCATTCTTCCATAATATACTTTTGCCGAAAAATTCAAATAACAGTACAGAATCAAATCTTTGGCTGATTGATGATCAGTTGCTCTATTTTGAAGGGATGAGCGATGTTGCTATCGAAGATATTAAAATAAACGGAAACAAAATTATTCGTGATTTAACAAAAGAAGAAAGAGACATGTTAGCCGAATTCAATAAAAAACGTTTACAGAATAAAATTGATTTACTCTTTTTTCCTGAAGAAAAAAAATGTATTATCATTGAATTAAAAGACCCTAAAGTTGGATTAAACGAGAATGTTTTTCAAATGGATAGATACGTTTTGCTGCTTGCAAATTTTGCGAAACTGGAATCTTCTATTGAGAGTTTTTTTACCTATCTCATAACCGATAATTTCAACAAATATGACAAACCGGGAAACGGTTATCGTAAAATTTACGGTATAGACGGATTCGTAAGAAATTCCGCCGACGTTAAGAGTTACGAAAACGACAGCATTATTGCCAATCAATATTCAGAAGTAATACGATATACAGATATTTATAAAAGAGCAAATAAAAGAAACAGAATATTCTTTGAAAAAATGAACTTGAAGTAAGATTATTGTAACTATTCAGTAGTGTAGAACCGCTAATACACAGGATTCATAATGTATCGAAAATAAATGTTTTCCGCTGATAAATATAATCGCAAAATACACCGATATGATCGTTATGTACGACAACCTTGTAATTATTTATGTAAATAGTTACACAATTTAATCATTTAAAACTATAATAATAAATACACAAATGAACATTGAAGAAATTATTACGAAAATACATCCGCTGGATCGGGATGTACAGAATTTTGCCCGTAACAAGCAGGATTCTTTAATTAAACCGTTGGGTAGTTTGGGGCGGCTTGAAGAACTTTCTGTTCAACTGGCAGGAATTACGGGCGATATAACTCGTTGTTTCGATAAAAAAGCTGTTGTGATTATGTGTGCGGATAACGGCGTGTACGAAGAAGGTGTCAGTGCCGCACCGCAAGTTATTACGTTAATGCAGGCGTTAAACTTTCAAAAAAAGATTACTGGAATTGGTGTTTTATCGAAACTTTCCAATTCGGAACTGGTAGTGGTCGATATTGGAATCAACAGTGATGTTGTATCGGAAAATATGATCAATAAAAAAATCCGTAAAGGTACGAATAATCTTGCGAAGGAACCGGCAATGACTCGAGAAGAAGCACTTCGGGCGATTGCAATTGGTTTTGAAGAAGTACAAAAACTCCATCAAGCAGGTTTTTCTGTTATTGGAACAGGAGAAATGGGACTTGGTAACACAACAACTTCCAGCCTTATTCTCATGACGTTGACGGATTGTACCGTTGAGGATGCGGCGGGCAAGGGAGCTGGATTGACGGACGATGCTTTTGTACATAAAAAAGAAATTATACGGAAAGCTTTTGATTTACATAAACCGAACAAAAATGATCCTATTAGTGTTTTGGAAAAGGTGGGCGGATTTGATATTGCGGGTCTTGTTGGTGTTTATTTGGGAGCGGCATATTATCGTCTTCCGGTGGTTATTGACGGTGTTATTTCATCGGCGGCGGCATTGATTTCGTTTCAATTATGTGAAAAGACACGTGATTTTATGATTCCTTCTCATAGTTCGCGTGAACCCGGATACAAGGCGGCGATTCAAAAACTTGGTATGAAACCTTATTTTGATTTGGAAATGCGGTTGGGTGAAGGAACGGGTTGTCCGTTTACTTTTCTCCTTATTGATGCGGCGCAAATGATTCTTAATCAAATGGCAACTTTCGGCGAAGTTGCAATGGATAACAGTAAATTGATTGATATTAGAAAACCGTGAGAGAGACGTGAATTTTGTTATCAAAAACAACCGGAAACTCCGAACAGGAATCACCACAGGAACTTGTGCTGCAGCAGCTGCACAGGCTGCGGTGCGAATGCTTTTATCAAACGAATCTTGTAACGCTGTAAATGTTACGACAAATCAGGGGATAATTTTAACGGTTTCTTTGTCGGAGATAAAATGCTGCGAAAATTTAGTAATTTGTTCTGTGATTAAAGATGCCGGAGATGATCCTGATGTTACCGGCGGAATAGAAATTACCGCAACTGTTTCAAAAATAGAAAATGGAATTATTATTGACGGCGGTGAAGGGGTTGGTCGTGTTACAAAACCCGGGTTGAAGATTCCGGTTGGTGATGCCGCCATCAATCCTGTTCCGCGTCAAATGATTGAGCGGGCAGTGTTAAACATTTGCCGTCAAACCGGTTATCAAGGCGGACTTCGTGTTCTCATTTCCGTACCGAAAGGAAAAGATATTGCCAAAAAGACGATGAATGAACGTTTAGGTATTGTTTCGGGTATTTCCATTTTAGGCACAACCGGTATTGTGGAACCAATGAGCGAGAAGGCAATTATTGACACATTAAAAACAGAAATCGACATGGTTGCATGTCTTGGCAGAAAAACACTTCTGATAACACCGGGCAATTACGGACGCGAATTTATTCGTACAGTATTGGGACTTAATATTGAGGAGGCTATTAAATGTTCCAATTATATTGGCGAGATTTTGGATTATGCACTTTTTATTGGTATGGAGAAGGTGATATTGGTTGGTCATGCCGGAAAGTTAGTGAAACTGGCGGGCGGAATTATGAACACACATTCTAATGTTGCGGATTGCCGGATGGAGATTATTGCAGCGCATTCGGCGTTGTGTGGAATTCCGGCGGATGCAATTTGTACGATAATGAATAGTGTTACGGTGGAAGCCGCAATGACAGTTATCCGGCAATACGGAATACAACAGAATGTCTGGAATAGTATCGGTCAAAAAATTGCGTTTCACTTAAACGCAAGAACAAAAGGAAATCTTCCGGTAGAATTTATCGTATTCACCCAAGAAGACGGCATTTTAATTCATTCCTGCACAAATT
>JAITBS010000613.1 GCA_031283515.1 Planctomycetaceae bacterium | reverse complement strand
CGTAACGTCCTTTTTAGATTCCGCCCAAAGAAATACTTCAGACGTAAAAAGACTCGTCGGCGCAGAAACTATAAAATCTATTCGCCTGTCTTCAAGAGAAACATGATATTGATTTTTAGGGAAGAATTTATCTTTAACTTGCATCCGCAAGTCCATTTCGCTTTTAACTGAAAAGGTCATCGTTAATACTAATATTGATTGACGCTAATATTGTTCGTTAGATATTTTTATTGCAACAAAAATGCGTATTCATAAACGTTCGGATTAATAATTTCTACAAGATTTTAAGCGAATTTTTTTTTAGGATTTACAGGGTGGTTGTTCATTTAAGGAGACTGGGGTAGCAAAGATTGGGCAGTTATGGTATCTTTTTTTGAACGCGTTTATTTTTGTTTTCCACAACTTTGTAGTTCCCCTTTCGAGGAGGATTTCCTAATGACTATCCAATTAAACGATACCGCTTTTTCCTTTCATTGTCAAGGCGATGTTTCTCCGAAAGGCCGCTCCAGAACTTCACACCTGCCCAGTGAATACGAGGAAAAATCAAAACCAAACAATAGAACCAATTCCCTGTGATAGAATACCCGCTATAATAAAAGTAAACTCAAATTAAGATTTTCCTCTTTTAAAATTATTTTTGGAATGTTTAACGAAGAATCCTCCTCTATTCAGTTTGTCGAATCCTCCCCATCTTCTGTTTCAACTCCCAAGCCTAAACCGGACAAGGTTTATCGTTTTCTGGTAATGGGAGCGTCAACTATTATTCTATTGGCTGGTATTAAGGCAGCTAGTGGGATTGTTTCGCCGATGTTGTTGGCGTTATTTATGACAATTATTCTAGTGGTTCCGTTGCGTTGGTTGCGGAATCACGGTTGTCCCAATTCTATTGCTCTTATTGTTGTACTTGGCGGAACGGTGTTTGTATTTTCTGGGATTAGTTATTTTGTTGGTCGATCACTGAATGATTTTATTCTCCGGCTTCCTGCTTACAAGAATAGAATCGTTCAAAAACTTGACCAACTCGATAAACAATTAGAGCAATATGGTTTTGTTCTGGAAGAATTAGGGAAAAGCAAGGAAAAAGAGAATCCCTTAGAACATCCTCCTATAGAAGTGTTATTGAGCAATAGTTCTCAAATTTCCGAAAATCCTACTACCAAAATTACCATTGCCGATGAACGCAAGGAATCTCAATCGGAAAAAAAAGACCCAATACCCCAAAATAAATCAGAACTTCCGCTTCATGAAACTCACGAGAATAATGAAAATAACGAAAATATAGATTCAGATTCAAACAATCCCCCAATCGAAAAAACAACAGAACCGGAACCGGAAACTCCTGTTCCGGACGAAATAGTTCCTGACGAAATAGTTCCGGTTTCTTCGGAGGAGATTGCTAAGATTCTCAACAAACAAGACAAAGAACAACCATCATTGATCGCACTTAATCCTGAAAGTGTGATGTATTGGGTAACAAAATCATTAGTAGAATTACGCCGTGTTGCGGAAGGAGGATTTCTTGTTCTGCTTTTTACGGTTTTTATGGTGTTCGAAGCGGCGCGCTTTCCTGAAAAAATTGATCGTGCTTTTGGTAAAGAAGGTCCCATCAATAATGAACATTTTCATCGAATTGCCAATGATATACGGCGTTATCTTTTTCTCAAGGCGATTTCAAGTTTGATGTCTGCGGTGGCGGCAACATTTGTGTACTGGATTTTTGGTGTTCCTGCAACTCTTTTTTGGGGAGTTATTGCGTTCTTCCTGTATTTCATTCCCAATATCGGCGGAACACTTGCCGCAATAATACCGGGCATGTTGATTTTTATGACCTACGATTGGCAAGGAGTTTTATTGTACATTATTTGCCTGATTGTGATTGAATGTTCGATTGCGTACGGAATTGAGCCGAAGATGTTGGGACATGGTTTGGGTATTTCTACTGTGGTGATTATTCTTTCCTTATTTTCGTGGGGTTGGCTTTTGGGGGCGGTTGGATTGTTTCTTGCGGCACCTTTAACGATTGTGGTTAAGATTATTTTCCAAGCGTTCAAAGAAACAGAATGGTTGGCAATTCTGCTGGACAATCACAAAAAGTAACAGAAAATAACTGTCTATTTTATTAATCGCTCGAATACATTGTTCCAAGTGTCCGCAGATTATGCCGATTTTCAGTCCGCAAATTACACAGAGAGACGCTGTTTTTTCTGCGAAAATTTGCGGACGAATATTCCGCTGAATAATGATATTATTTTTATTTTGCGGCAGCTACAATATCTGTCATTGAAACTTTAACTTCTTCCATAATGTGTAGAAGTCCCGATTCAAGTTTTTGACTCAAATTCGTTCCGGTTGCGATTTTGACGTTTGATGCTCCAACTAATTCATCAATTCTTGTTGCTGCTTCATTGGATGATTTGGCAAGTTTACGAACTTCATCAGCAACAACAGAAAATCCCGCTCCAGCCTTGCCAGCTCGCGCCGCTTCTATCGATGCATTCAATGCTAAAAGATTCGTCTGTCTTGCAATTTTTGAAACAGTTGAAATCACCGCAGAAATTTCACTTGATTCCGTTTTGATTTCACGCATCAATCGAGCACTCTCCTCAACTTGTTGAACCATCCCCTCTATCGCTACAAAAAATGATGTCGTAAACTTCTCCTGTTTTTCTGCTCGTGCCATTGCCTGTTCTTCATTCTTCAATAACATGCTGTTCTGCTTGCGAAAACATAACTCCGACCGCGATAAACCATTGTATAACGCCGTCGCCATCTCCTCACACGTGTGATAACCACATGCCCCGCAATTGAGAATATCTTCTTCACTTTTTTTCAAAAGCTCTTCGGAATAAATTTTATCTCGTTGTTGAGCGGTGGGTTGTTTGGTTACATTATTTTCTTTGAAGTTCACGTATCGGCGATCATAAAGTGAAGGTTGCCAATGGGCATTGATTTGTTGATGTAGAAGTTCGTAATTGTCTGCTGAAGGATGTTTTTCTTGTTCCTCATTGTAAAGTTGCCGCAACGTATTACTCCGGTTTTCCACCAATGATTCCAATTCATCCTGAGAATTGCTGCGTATATGTTTTGTACCCGTACCGCCGTTACAGCCTAACTCACAGTTTAAACAGTCAATAAGCAGCGGATTTATCTTTTCTTTTCGTGCAGCGTCCAAATGATCCAGATAATGATAAACTCCAGGTCCTTCAATTTTACGAATATTCTCTCCTATTCCAACTACTTCACGCATTGCTGTCCGCATAAGACCGCCGGGCGTAGAGAATAATACTGCACGTTCCGGTTCCGGATTGTCATAGTCTGTCGGTTCCAAACGATCCAGATTAATTTTTTGATCCGATAAATATTTGTCCAGATTAATCATCGTAACATTATAATCACCCAGTTTCGTCTCATCAAATTCACGCTTTTTCGCAATACATGGCGAAATCACCGCAACTTTGTGATTCATATACTGTTTGTAATACGTCCGAATCATTTGAATTGTGTGAAGCATTGGACTGTGCGCCGGAGCAAGATAGGGAATCAATTCCGGTCGATAAATCTGAATATAAGTTACAATTGCCGGACAAGGTTGAGCGATTACGAGTTCGGGATTTTTGCTCTTGATGTACTCAAGATAGGATTTAACCGTCAACTCCGCTCCAAAACTAACATCAAAAACCGCTTGTACTCCAATAGAACGAAGCCAGGTGTTGAACTGAAAATATCTTTCAGGAAAATTCGCCGCAATCGCCGGTGCAACAATCGCAATCATTTTGACACCGCGTCGGAGATCCGCCAAGAAACTATCAATATCATCGATAATCTCTCTTGCTCCGTGCGAACAATGTTTTATGCAAGAACCGCAACCAATACACAAATTATGGTTGAGATCAATATGATGACCGGAACTGCCGTCGTTACAGTAACGAACCGGACACACCCGAATACAAACGTTACAATTGATACAACGGTCTTTATTGATACGAATAACAGGGGATAATTTTTTCATAGATTATTCAGGATTGGCAACATCAATACGAATAGTTTTTATTAGTTCACCGAATATCAGATCAAACAGTAGAAATTCCATTCCTATGGTTGAGATCTACTTTCCCAATAAGGATTCAATCACACAATTTTCGGCAACAATACATGGTGAATAATCTCCATGCTACTGAAGGAACAACATAACACTATCGCAAATCAGCAACCGTCAGTAATAGTAGTTAGTAAAAAAACAACTTTACCAAACCATACCGTTAATACGTAAGCCCGATATGTTTAGTTTTTAGGAAAATTTCCCAAAACCTCGCCTTTTATGAACCTGAATCTTAAAAAAAATAAGAATAAAAATAAGAATAAAAATAAGAATTTCAATAAAAATAAGAATTTTAAGAATATTATTCAGGTATGAAATTAGATACTGGAGATTTTCCCGTATTTTATACAGTCAACAGAGATTGTCAATAGGGGAGCGGCATTAAACTGCCTGATATTCAGAACACTTAAAAATTTGGTTTTTATTTATTGACATATTTATTAACATATTTATTAACATTTTAAACACGTTACGTAAGTATTTACAAAATCAAGAGTTACCATCTTGTTCATGGACAAAATATGTTGATTTTCGACAATTTCTTTCTATTGATTCCAAACAATGAGGGCATTTTATAAACTGATTGGATTTTAGCCCCCCTTGTCGATTGGAATTTGTTAGGTAGAATGAGGTGCTGTTTTGAGTTGGCCCCGTCGTCTAGCGGTTAGGACACGGCCCTTTCAAGGCCGCGGCACGGGTTCGATTCCCGTCGGGGTCATTTCATTAGCAGAGGGTTTTACACGTTTTGAAGAATGTGTAAAACCCTTTTTTTTATGGACTTTCGTTGTACTTTAACCTGAAACCTAGCGACTTGTTAATCTTAAAAACTAGCATAGACAGAAAGACAACCTTGACCAAACAGGCTTATCGGAAAACACAATACCCTAAAATTAAAGATCAACAAAGCAGTATGTTGTTTTTTCGGAGGTAATGTGTGATTGGGACTTGGTGGTTAGTGTTGCGCATGTCGGCGGAGTTGACCCGAAGGCGTCGCTTTCAACTGTTGAAATGCGTACGACAATTCTGGAAAAAACACTACACTTAGTTAAACTTAAAAATGTTGCAATAAAAAAGTCGCATGTGTTGGTCAAAGGAACATTGGACGGGTACACCACTCATCTCGGCAACAGAGAAGTACAAATGATGGCAGCAGTTCATTGACGATTTTATCGGTTCATTCACAACATCGCAAGCATTTGTTTTTGCCGTTTATTGACGATGATCACAAAACCGCTGAAATCGTATCAAAAATATTACTACTCGCCGAAGACAACAAAATCAAAGACCCGACCATCCTTGACACAATCCGTAACAAATAAATTACTGCACTTTCCCTGCTTGACAATTCAGTTTTTTTTGATAAGATAAACAGGATTTTTAGAGATTGTGTAACATTCCAGAGTTCCTTTCAGATACGTTGAAACAATAATAAGGAACATAAAGAACACGAAATATTTCCGAATTTTAGTCATAAAAATTCCAATGAAACTTTACGCTTTTACAACACCCGAAATTTCCAAGCACAACGGCTATCTCAAAATCGGCGAAACCAACGGCGATATTGATAAACGTGTCGATCAGGAATGCCACGAACTTAACGTCAAGAAAGAAATTGTTTGGCGCGACGCTGCTATTACGGATCGTTCACACATTGACAAAATGATTCACCGTCATTTGGTCGATCAGGGATTTCCGATTCAACAATTCGATGTAACCGGTCAAAATACCGAATGGGTAAAATGCACTGTTACGGATATTGAAAAAGTATTTGCCGTTGTTAAACAACAACTTTACAACGATGAAATCCAACGGCAAACTCTTTGTGATAAGTTTTATCTGGAAATACGTAACTGGTATTACTGGACGGCGAAAACCGGTGATGATCCTTATTCCGTAGCGGTTCCCGAATTTACGTTAAGACTGATTATTCGATTGTTGCTTTGTTTTTTCTTACAGGAAAAAGGGCTTGTTCCGAAAGAGTTGTTTGACGAACATTTTCTCAAAGAGAACTTAAAAGAAAATGAAGAATACCGTTATTATAATGCAATTTTACGTAACGTATTTTTTCATTGTCTTAATACACCAATTAAAGAACGCAATGAAATTGAACACAAAAAACTAATTAAAAATATTCGCAACATTAAAGAACAATTTGCTAAAATTCCATTTCTCAACGGCGGTTTATTCTACGAATACGAAGGCGATGATTTTCCGTTGAATCACGAACATTTCTTTTCCGAACCGACAACACGAACAATACCGGAACTTGACGGCGATTATAAAGTTGCCGGTATTATTAAAATTTTGTCACAATATCAGTACAAATTATCAGTCGATGATTTGTTTGATTTGGAATATGCGCAAACAATCGATCCGGAATTTATCGGTAAAGTCTTTGAAAGTCTTTTAGCTTGTATTGACGCGGATACCAAAGAAAACAAACGCAAAACAACCGGCAGTTTTTATACACCGCGTGAAATAGTTGATTATATGGTCTGCGAAGCGTTGGACACATACTTAAAAAACAATACTGTAAAAAATAATAAGGTACAAATCAATAGTGATGATTTATTGCAATGTAAAATTCTTGATCCCGCTTGCGGCAGCGGGGTGTTTCCTTGCGGTGTGATGAATGAAATCATCCGGCGAATTGATCCCGACAAACAATTTTCGCAACAAGAACGTTATCGTAAAAAATTGGAAATTCTGCAAAAAGTAATTTATTGTATCGATATACAATCCATGGCAGTACAAATTTCATCACTTCGATTTTTCTTATCTCTTATTCAGGAAATTGTCCCCGACAAGAAAAAAGACAATTACGGTATTGAACCGTTACCAAATCTCGAAACGAAATTTATTTGCGCTAATACACTTATCAGTTTAAAAAACGGAAAACAAAAAAAGTTAGAGTTGCCGATTATCAAAGCGACGATTGAACAATTGTTACACACCCGCGAACAACATTTAATTGCAAGTGATCCCCAAGAGAAAGAACGGTTACAGAAATACGATGAAACATTGCGTAAAACATTGAGTATTGCGATGGAAGATGCCGGCGATTTATCGCACGAAACAGCAGAATTGTTAATACAATGGAATCCATACAACCAAACAAAATCGGCACCGTTTTTTGATCCGCAATGGATGTTCGGTGTTACAAATGGTTTTGATATTGTGATTGGCAATCCGCCCTACGTCGAAGCCAAAAAATTGAAACATATTGCGGCGACTCTTAAAAATTATTTTTCCGTTTATTCCGGAACGGCTGATTTAAGCGTTTACTTTATTGAGCAAGGGCTGAACCTTTGTAAAAACAACGGTTTATTGTTGCTAATCACGACCAATAAATTTTTTAACACCGGTTACGGAAAACCGGTGCGTCAATTGTTGTTAAAAAATCAAATTTATTCTATCATTAATTTTGAACAGGTTGAAGTTTTTGAACATGTTCTTGTTTCAAGTGTTATTTTGGGAGTGCACAAACAGACGCCGAATAAAAAATCATTTATTTATCATCGGTTTTATAAACTAAAGGCAACCGAATTTAAAACGCAATTTACGAGTAAAGCAAAATTAAACTTCGGCTCTTATCAACAACGTTTATTGAACGAAAATGAATGGTCATTTTCCGATGATATAAAACTTGAATTAAAAGATAAGATAGAAACCGCAGGTAAAAACCTTTCCGAATTAGAAGGTGTTGCGGTTTATCGCGGCGTTACAACCGGCTATAATCCTGCTTTTATTATCGACAAAAACAAAATGAAGGAATTGATTACCGCCGATAAAAATAACAAAACAATAATCAAACCGCTTTTGCAAGGGAGAAATATCAAAAAATGGATTTATAATTATAGCAACGATTATCTGTTAAAAACAAATTTTGATACGGATATTGAAAAAGATTATCCATTGATTTTTAATCATTTATCCGTCTATAAAAAAGAATTGGAAATCAGAGCAGATCAGGGAACACGGTGGTTTAATTTAAGAGCGTGTACCTATTATCATGAATTTGAGAAGTCTGAAAAAATTATCTGGGGTTTGACCGTTGACCAATGGGCTTATGCTTATGATGACAAACAACATTATCTGCCAAGTAACGGTTATATTTTAACTTCTGAAACAATTCCAATAAAATATCTTTTAGGTTTGTTAAATAGTAATTTGCTAAAATTTTATTTTGGCTTTATTGGTGTAATGACAGCCGGAGGTGCTTATACTCTGAAATATGCAACAGTATCTCAATTGCCCATTGTTGTTGCGAAAAACATGCGTCCTATTATTTCTCTTGTCGATCAAATCCTTTCAACGAAAAAGAAAAATCCTACAACGGACACTTCAAATTTTGAATCACAAATTGACGCAATAGTCTTTCATTTGTATGGTTTGACGGAAGAACAAATGATAACAATTTTGTTGTCAATGCCATCGGTAAACGAATCAGAACGCCAACAAATTCAAGACTATTACAAAAATTATAAACGTAAATAAATAATCTGTTGTACAGTAAAATCCCCTAACTCATAACACGTCATTAAAATCATGTCTGATACAAAATGTTTTCTTTGTGGTAACGTTGCAAAAAGTTCTACGCAACACAATAACAAACTGAGTGGATCGAATTATACAGATCCAAGAGATAGGCATATTGATCCATTTGTTACTCAGGGAGATATTATTGAATTTTATGAATGTCCTATCTGTGGTTTTTATGGTGTAGATCACGTTGGAGTTGTAAAAGATAAATTTAACGATGATGATAAATCAAAACTTTCACAATTGGCAGCAGAAAGACATCTTCATAATAAAACCGGTTTTATTTTAAGTCAGGAAGATGAAACAGTATTCGTAAATAATCTGCCTTTCAATAAAATGGAAACATTATTGAAAGATTATCCGCAAGATGCCATAGAGTTATTAGATCGTGCATTTCTAAATTTGTCTTCATATTTTTCGCACCCGACAGATCGTTGGAAAGATGGATACACAGTAAGAATGCCAAGTTTATTATTTACTGCACCAAACAAAATATTCGAAATATTATTACAATTTAAAGAGTGTGGATGGATTAAGTTTATAGGAGAACCAATTAGTTCATCTTCTCCATTTCAAATTACTCATAATGGTTGGCAACATTTACGAGAACTTAAAAAACGACCAACAGGCGATAGCCAACAAGCATTTATTGCTATGTGGTTTGACGAAAATAGAAAATCGTTTTATCTTGAAATAGAAAAAGCATGCACAGACACCGGATATAAGGCATTGAGAATTGACAACAAGGAACATAACGAAAAGATATGCGATCAGATTGTTGCTGAGATACGAAAAAGCAGGATTCTTATTGCCGATATGACCGGTCAACGGGGAGGTGTTTATTTTGAAGCAGGATTTGCTTCGGGGCTTGGTATTCCTGTTATTTATATGGTTACACAATCTGAAGTGGATAAAATTCATTTTGATACGCGGCAATATAGTCATATTGTTTATAGCAATGAAAATGATTTATATGAAAAATTAAAACATCGAATTGAAGCAACTGTTCCAATTACCCAAAAATGAATATGTAATATCAAATTGGAGGTGATTGTTTGTTTTTTATTGTTACGTCGATTGGTTTACGCCGTCGGATATTGAACCGCTGACAATTGAAAAGATTGAATTTATTGATCGCCGGACATTGAAATTGATACCGCTTACAAAAATCCGCCGGTTGTTTTTTTGGAGGTGATGCGAGATTTGGATTTGGCGGTTAGTGTTGCGCATGTCGGCGGTATTCCCCAAACCGCCGAAATTATGTCCAAAATATTACTACTCGCCGAAGACAACAAAATCAAAGACCCAACCATCCTTGACATAATCTGTAACAAATAAATTTGATATTTGTTAATCTTTGCTTAAATCAATTGGTTGAAATTGTGCGGGAACATTGTCGAGCGAGTGATAAAGTTCGGCAATTTCCATGAGATGCTTTTTTTTGCTGAGATTTTGGGGATCATTGGGTT
>JAITBS010000547.1 GCA_031283515.1 Planctomycetaceae bacterium | reverse complement strand
AATTGACCAAAAAAATTGACCAAAAAAATTTTTCGTGCGGAATGTTGCGCCGACATTGGTGATTTTCATTACGATTGTCCAACAAGTTGACAAAGACCGTTGGACAAACATAAAATTATCCCAACCGAAACCGGGACAATTTTTTAATCGCCGAAGTTGTTCATGGTACTGGAATTCCAAACGTAAAGATGTTACACTTTTACAAGGTTTAATTGCGTTTGCGAAAGAAGATTACGAAACAGCGGAAAAACACTGGAATTTGTTAGCGGAACTTGACAAAGAATTTTACGCACAACAAAAAGCATCAGGTTGGGAAAACGCAACAACACTTGCAAGATTAACATGGAATTTACGTAATCAAAAAGGTTCACTTTACGCCACACCGGAAGAGATGGCAAGTTTCAAAGACCCCAAACGCCGTATGGCAATTTTAATAGCTGATTTATTTTACGAAAGCGAACAACACCAAAAAGCATTGTCGATTTATCAACGGCTTGAAGAAAATCGAGAGTTTGGTACACTTTCAAAAAATGAATTAGCGTATGTTGTTTTATGTATATTTGCATGTCATGGTTGGAATTTTAAGAAAAATGAGATTGATTACATGGTAACTAATGCAAAATATGTTGTTGGTACGCCAAGTGAAGAACGGGCAATGTTTGGATTGGCCAATCGGCTTGCTATGACTAATGACCCTGCAAAAATTCAGATTCTGGTTATAGGGAATGGGATGTTGAAATAACAATTACTTCAGATACAAAAGTTGTTTATAGTGAAGTTGTTATTCAGAAATACGACTATAATCATTTATTACCACGCCTTACTGTTTCTAAAAAAGGTCTTTCCGTTTTTTCACCCATTAACAATCCGTGAGAATATAATATGATACACTATCAAACATTGATTCTTTTTTCAATTATAATCCTACAATTTTCAATCTTTTCATCCTATGCGGATGAAAAGCAAAGTAGATGGACCCGAAAGATTGGTGAAATTTCTTCTCCAACACAAGTTGAACAAAAATTTGAAATCCTACTCAAACAAATTAATGATCAACATAACAATCGTGAAGACACAAAATCTGTTGACAAATTACACCAATTACTTTCTCGCTTTCTACCATTGCCGTCAGAGTACAATTGGGTTTATGTCGAACGAACGCTCGAAATTTTTCAAACAGTTCGAAATGAGTATGTAGAAATACCGTCTGTTCGTAGTGATCTGATTCAAATAGCCTTAAAGGCATTAGAACAAGATTTTGTTCCAGAAAATATAAAAGAAAAAGATACTTATTCATTTTCTTTCTATTGTACAAGTCTTCAATTAGACATATTATTGAATTTTCTTTCTGCTTATGAATTTCACCATAACCCAAAACCTCTTACAGGCTCACTCACAACGGTTTTTTTACCTGAACTTCGTAAAAAACGTACTGTTTTGATTTTGCAAAAATGGCAGAATATTGCCAGATATATTGATCAAACTTGGATGCCGGAAAATAATACTGAAGAAAAACTTCGTCCGTATTTTGCCGGATATATTGGTTTAAAAGTAATTAATGAATCAGAATTAGCTGTACAGAATATCATGGATAAAACAGAACGAGAAAAAATACGAAAAGAAATTAGTAATAAAAAACATGAGGAATATGAACTTGAGTTTAAAAGATTACTTGATCGTCGAACCAAAGATCAAGAACAAATTTATCTTCGAGAACTTAAATCAAAATATGAACCATCTGTAATTACATTCATTGCGAAACTTTATGCTATTGAACCACAAAATTCCATAGAACTTATTGAACTTTTAAAAGAATATAAAATTGACGATCAATTTTCACAATCAGTGTTTGAAGAACTCAAAAAGAGAATGGCAAAAAGTGAAAATTGAATCGATAATTATTTATAGATTAACGATAAAATCTGTTTGGTAAAGTATTTCTCGAACAGATTTATTATTAGTTTTATTTTCACTCTTTCTTTTTCGTTCAGTAAATCCGTAATCCGGTTGATGCTTTTGTCAGCAGGTGCAAAATCAATTTCAATTAAAATCTCAATCAAAATTGATATTACAAAAAAGTGTTACTGAACGTGTCGAGTCCGAACGTTAATTTCAAATATTCTGTTGACGATATTATTTGGAAAGTCCGCACGGCGTATGCAACGGGAATGTATCAATTATATGCCGATTGTCTCCACATTGAAAATAATCGAGGCGGTGATATTGCAACAGGAAATCAAACGCCGGATCGGATTGAAGAAATTCGACTTGAATTGACCAAAAAAATTGACCAAAAAAATTGACCAAAAAAATTTTTCGTGCGGAATGTTGCGCCGACATTGGTGATTTTCATTACGATTGTCCAACAAGTTGACAAAGACCGTTGGACAAACGTAAAATTATCCCAACCGAAACCGAGACAATTTTTTAACCGCCGAAGTTGTTCATGGTACTGGAATTCCAAACGAAAAGATGTTACACTTTTGCAAGGTTTAATTGCGTTTGCGAAAGAAGATTACGAAACAGCGGAAAAACACTGAAATTTGTTAGCCGAACTGGACAAAGAATTTTACGCACAACAAAAAGCGTCCGGTTGGGAAAACGCGACAACACTTGCAAGATTAACATGGAATTTACGCAACCCAAAAGGTTCACTTTATGCAACACCGGAAGAGATGGCAAGTTTCAAAGACCCGAAACGCCGTTTAGCAATTTTGATTGCAGACTTGTATTACGAAAGCGAACAACACCAAAAAGCATTGTCAATTTACCAACGACTTGAAAATCGAGAACTTGGGACACTTTCAAAAAATGAATTAGCGTATGTAGTGCTTG
>JAITBS010000436.1 GCA_031283515.1 Planctomycetaceae bacterium | reverse complement strand
TTTTTGTAGAAAAGACTTAGGACGAACCTGTGTCAGGTAGGCGACCTTTCGCCGAAGGGTTTTAAATAATACAATACAATAAACACACGGTCGCAGCGGTTGGGCTTACTGTTGTGTTGCGCGCAGTGAGTCTTTCATTTCCGTCCGTCAAGTCGGCTATCGCCGACCAACGTTTCGGCGAAACATTGGCTACCTTTGGAGTCCATTTGTAAACAAATAGATGACTATTCCACTGATAGATTACGCCATTTTCACCTGAGAATGCGGTAATATATCAGCGGAATGCTTGTTTTTCGATTTTCACCCCGACAGGGGCAGTGGCAAGTTGATAGTTGAGAGTGGATAGTGGAGAGTGGGTAGTTCGCAATGCGGAGTAATACCGTTTTTGTAAATTAGGACGCTTGCGACACTATTCACTATTCACTCATAACTATTCACTATCAACTCTCCACTCTCCGCTCTTTACCAAAAACAGTTTCACTCAAAACAGTTTTGCGTAAAGCGGCGAGGATTGTAAGAGTTCTTCGTGGGTTCCGGCGGCGATAATATTTCCGTCGTCCATGAGAATAATTCGATTCGCCAATGTTAACGCCGATAAACGATGAGTTACCATGATTGTAGTACGCCCTTTTTTGAATTTTGACAGGGCTTCGTGAATCATTTTCTCACTGGTAATATCAATCTGGCTGGTTGCTTCGTCAAGAAGGAAAATCGGCGGATTACGCAAAATCGCCCGCGCTAAGGCAATACGTTGACGTTGTCCGCCGGAAAGTTGTCCGCCGGCAGGTCCCACAATTGTCGCATAACCATCGGCTAATTCCGCCTCAATAAAATCATGGGCAAACGCTAATTGAGCAGCTTTTATAACTTCTTCTGTTGTTGCCGATGGAGTTCCGTATCGGATGTTATTGAGAACAGTGTCGTTAAAAAGGACAGGGTCTTGCGTGACTAACCCGATTTGCCCGCGCAAATCCCGCACCCGAACTTCCGTCACCGGCAAACCGTCAATCAGAATTTGCCCCGAATTGACATCAGCAAATCGCGGAATCAAATTCAATAACGTACTCTTGCCACAACCACTCGCACCAAGAATCGCAATACATTCGCCAAATTGAATATCAAACGAAATATTTTTAAGTATGGGACGGTCCTCGTATTGGAAACAGACATTTTCAAAACGGATGGATTGAAAATGCTTCGGCAACGGAATGGGACGGTCAATGTCCTGAATCAAAACTTGACGATCAATCAAATCGTAAACACGATCTGCAGCAGCAGCAGCAGATTGAAACATCGTAAAAATATCCGACAATTTACGAGCCGGATCGGCAGAACCCGCCAAAAGAGCGAAAAAAAGGATAAGTTCGCTAAAATCCATCGGTTCGGACAACATCGGAATGCCCAAAAAATTCGTCCGGTTGCCCATCACAAGGTACGCCCCAACAACAATCGCAATACAAATCATCAAAATACCAAATAATTCCGTTAACGGATTGGTCAACGATTCATATTTAGCGATTTTAATCGCTTTCATACAATAAGTCTGATTAATACAGTGAAACTTTGCCTGCTCTATTTCTTCTTGTGTGAACGCTTTGACCACACGAATTGACCGGAATGTTTCTTCAAGTCTGCCGTAAAGGTTGGACATTTCTTCCATACTTCGCCGGACAACACGTTTAATAGAACGGGCAAGCCATCGAATGCAAACAATGGCAAGCGGAACAAGAAGAAGTGTTACCAAAAGAAGTTGCCAACTAAGATAAGCCGCCCCAATTAAACAAACAACCATCTTAATCGGTTCACGAATCAATTTGCCGTAAATAACATTCAAACCGCCGGTTAATTGAGACATGTCATTCGTGAAACGACTCATCGTGTCCGCAATTCCTTGACGGTTAAAATAATTGACTTCGTAATTGAGAATTTTTCCGAAAAATTCTTCGCGAATAACCATTGCGGTCTTCTGAGCAATCCATGCGGAAAGAATTCCGTGAAGAATGATGAAAATAATTTTGATAATAGTACCAACTAAAATAAAAACAACTAAAAAAAGAACCGTTTTGAAAGGAGTGTTGGGAGTGTATTTTTCTGCAAAAGGTTGTAGCCAACGAAAATTAGAATCACGATATTCTAATTTATGCAATAACTTTTCTCTTTTGGCAATTTGGTATTTTTTTTCCGGTGAGGAAGACTGGAGAGTTTGAAGTTCTTGTAGGGTTGTTTGGATTTTTTTTTGATTAGTGAGGGTCTTTTGTTCGATCCAAGTAGCGAAGGTATTATTATCTTCTTTCAGGCAAATCTCTGTAATGGGATAAACAATTGTTGCGATATTCCCGCCCCAGAGTATGCCGACCATCCATGCACAAAAAATAACAGACACAATAAGAAACCGGTATTTGAATGTTTGTTTTATCGCACGAAAAAAATTTGTCATCGTAGGCGGTAAGGAAAAAATGAAATAAAGTGAAATAACAGGGTAATAAATATTGAATTTAAAAAAGAAATAAAGCAAATGATTATACTTTTCAGGATAATTAGGAACAAGAGGAGATTATATTGTTTTCTTTTGTTTTAAATTACCTCAATATCACAATCGTAAATGTCGAATAAATAAAACAAGGTAATTTTCACGAATTAGAGAGTTTGAGAAGAATATAAGCAAATAACGGATTATAGATTGAAGAATCATAAGAAATAGGAAAAAAATTGTTTGAAATTTTGAGTCAATACAATTTTATCTTGTATATTACAGAAGTGATGATTAATTCAAGAGTGATTATATCTTGATTAAGAGATTTATAGTTTGTCGGGAGTTCGATCAACTGTTTTAAGAAGTGTTTCCTAAGAAATTCAGTGTTGTGCGAGGGCACGGCACCGGAGTCCTAAAACCCAAATAAGGAGAGTAAAGAATGTCGAAAAAAATCTTGTTACCAGCTTTATTTGTTTCGCTGGTTTGTTTTGTTAGTTCCTTTGCAGTTGCTGGTGACTGCGAACCGTGCAAACAAGTCAAGCCCTGTGAACAAGCGGAAGTTGCAGTACAACCTTGTGAACCTGCTGCATGTGAACCGTGTGAAGCTGTTTGCAAAGTGAAAAAACAACACCTTACGTTGTTAGACCGTATTCTTGGTAAAAAAGAACGGTCTTGTACACCGTGTGGTCCTTGTGAACCGGTGGCGGCATGTGAAAAAGCGGCGCCGAAGGCTTGTGAAAAAGCGGAAGCGGTAGCACCATGTGAAAAGATTACACCGCCGCCATGTGAAAAAGCGGCACCGAAAGCATGTGAAAAAGCAGCTCCGGCGCCTTGTGAAAAGGCGGAACCGAAAGCGTGTGAAAAAGCGGCTCCGGCGCCTTGTGAAAAGGCGGAACCGAAAGCGTGTGAAAAGGCGGAACCTCAACCTTGCACACCTCCGGCTTGTGAAAAAGCCGCACCAGCCGCATGTGAAAAAGCAGCTCCCGAACCTTGTGCACCGAAGGCATGCGAAGCTCTTGCTCCGCCCTGTACACCATGCAAATAATTAAAAAAAGAGTGTTCGCTGGAACACTCTCTATTTTTGCAACCGATTTATTTTCGGAATAAATTCTAAAACCTCGTTCGATTTTCGGGCGAGGTTTTAGAATTTTAGTGTTTCGTAATATATCAGTGGAATTTTGTTTTTTCTTCTTCACCCTGAAGGGGTGGTATTTTCATAACCGTAGGTCAAGCGAATGCGCGACCTACGGTAAA
>JAITBS010000425.1 GCA_031283515.1 Planctomycetaceae bacterium | reverse complement strand
GCTGGTCGCGGACGAATGGACTTAGCAATTGAATATAACGGCAAATGGGATATTATCGAGATTAAATTGCTACGAAAAGGACAAACATTTGAGAAATTAAAAGAACTCGGTATTCGTCAAGTTTTAAATTATCGCGACAGTTTTTCCCCTCCGCTTCGTTCAAAGGATGGTAAACCTGTAGATTGTTACTTGGTGATATTTGATCGTCGTCCAGAAGCGGTTCAACTCACTTGGGAAGAGCGGATAAAATGGTTACAAGAAGGCGAAGTTACCGTGTTAGGATGTTGAAGTGGTAGTGATTATTTTACGGTATTGTTTATAAGACCGACAATGTTTTTGAAATATTACCAAAACTTTATTAACGGTAATTTGTTAAATTGATAATCTCTATTAAACAGATTGAGTTTTAGCGTTTTAGAAATTGTGATTGAATCAGTTGAAATCACTATTGTCTGGATTGATATAAAATCAAGTTATCCTCTTAAATTAAAAGGAGCACAATCATGCAATTGCGTCGTCGTCATTTTTTGAAGGAAACTGGTTTGAGATTACTTGGATTACCGATTATCGGCAGTTCTTTTTACTCCCATACTTTTGGTAAAGACAGTAAGTTGAAAACGGCAAGGAACACTTCATCCTCCCAATTTGGCAAAGCCCGATCAGTGATTCAAATCTGGATGTGGGGCGGACCGTCTCATCTTGAAACATTTGATCCGAAACCGGGAGCGGGAAAAGATTATTGTGGTTCTTGGGATAAATCTCTGACAACCAACGTACCGAGTATCGAAATTAGTCAATCACTTCCGATGCTTGCTCAGTGTGCTGATTTGTATTCGATTATCCGAACCATGACGCATGGCACAAATCATCACGAAGTTGCAGCATACGTGATGCAAACCGGACGAATGCCGGGTGGAAATATCGTTTATCCTAGTGTTGGTGCGGTTATTTCCAAAATTAAGGGTTACGATTCCGGTTACAAATCACCAATTCCACCCTATGTTGTTTTGACAACATCTCAGGGGCGATTTTCGGAATGTGGTTTTCTTGGTCCGAAGTACAAACCTTTTGTAACCGGAGGTGATCCGAGTAAATCACCGTTTCTGGTTTCCGGTTATGTTGTCGAAGGCATCACGGGAAAACGTCAACAAGAACGCAAAAATCTTTTAGAATCATTGGACACGTTTGGTCATGCCGCTTCTGAAGACGTTCTGATTCATGAGGTAGATACGGCACGGAACAATGCTTTTAATTTGATGTTTGGCGATGCTGTTAAGATTTTTGATCTTGGTTTAGAACCGGACAAAATCCGTGAAGAATATGGGAAAAATTGGTTTGGTCAGGCATGTCTTATGGCACGGCGTCTGGTTCAGGAAGGAGTTCCGTATGTTACCATCAATTACCGTGGTTGGGACACGCACAAACGCCATTTTGAAACTCTGACCCGACGCCAACCGGAATGGGATCGCGGTTTATCGATGTTACTCAAAGACCTTGCGAATCTTGGTTTACTTGACACGACGATTGTTTGGTGGGGCGGCGAGTTTGGTCGGAATCCGAAAATTGGTTGGGATTCACCTTGGTTTGGTGGTCGGGGACATTTTGGGCGTTGTTTTAATGTGATGCTTGCCGGCGGTGGTTTTCGTGGTGGTCGAGCGGTTGGAACCTCCGATGCAACCGGTGAAAATGTTGTTTCGCGGCCGGTGGCTCCTCAAGACTTGCTTGGTAGTATTTATCAAATGCTTGGTATTGATCCTGATGCTCCGATGCCAAACGAAAAAGGAATTACCGTTCCAAACATGCCGCCCGCTTCACCCGAAGGACGATTAAATGAGTTAATAGGGAATAGTTAATCGTGAATCGTGAATCGTGCCGCAAGCGGATTACTACCCAAAAGGTATTACTCCGCTTGTGAACTATTCCTTATTTATAACTTCTACGGTAAATTTGCTTCCGTTTGCGGCAAAAATGCTCCCGATTGAGTTCATCAAAGTCAGTCAGTCAATCAATCAAATTTGAGTTGACTGAAGAAATCTTTTTTTTCGGAGTTTGTTTCCGGTTTTATTGGGGCGGCGGGTGTTTTTGAAATAATGATTGCCGGAAAATCGGGAGTTGTACTTCCTATTTCTTCTTTCTTCTTCGCTGAGGGACGTTCTATGCCGGCTCTTTCCATGAGAGATTGAGAGAGCATATCGGTTTCATGTAAGATATCACCCGGCGGCGGACCAATGGCTCCATTTTCTGCCGGATCATATTGAAGTTTGAAAAGGTGTTTTGAAATTGCGAGTGTTGCCCCCGGATCAACCCGATGATCCGTAACTCGAACTCCGTTTAATTTGACTCCATTAGTACTGTGCATGTCGAGAACATACCAATATCCGTTTGATAAAACCAAACGGCAATGTTGACTGGAAACATTGCTGAAACGAAGAACAATATCGCAATTATCTTTCCTGCCCACAATAATTTCATGTTTACGAAGCGGAATAGAATCTCCGCCGCCTAACGGAATTAACTGACCATACATTGAAAATGTCATCGGTAATGTGTAGAGTAATAAAAATTGCCAACGGAAAGGTTCAAAGAATCTGTTGATTGGATTGGTTTATTTTGGGATTTTTAACGATTTTTTAATTGGCATGAATAATTAGTTGGTTATTCTATTTTGTACGAAACGGGATTATTTTTCAAGTTATTTTTGGTAAAAATTTTTTTGATAACATGTCAGTTGTATTTCCTGATTGGCGTTCAATGGGTCATCGATATTTTCCGTTAGGAGTTTTTATGCGTCAAGAGTTTGGTTGTGCGGTTTGGAAGGTCAGTATTGATGCGGGTTGTTCCTGCCCGAATATTGACGGGACAATTGGAACGGGCGGTTGTATTTTCTGCAATACAGATGGTTTTGCACCGAGTCGGCGGTTCAACAAGCCGGAAGTTCCTATTTCGGAACAAATCAACTTCGGAATCTGCCAACTCCAACGGCGTTACAACAAGGCGAAAAAATTCATCGCCTACTTCCAACCCGCCACCAACACCTATACAACACCGGAACATCTTGACTATTTTTGCCGAACTGCTTTGAAACATTCGGAGATTGTGGGTCTTGCGATTGGAACTCGACCGGATACTCTTCCCGATGAAATTCTGGATATGTTGGCATTACTTTCACAAACTGCTTGGATTCAACTTGAAATCGGGCTTCAATCTATTCATCAACGGAGTCTGGATTTTCTGAATCGGGGACACAATTATTCGGTTTTTTGTGATGCATTCCGACGTTGCCGTCAACGAAATCTTCGGCTTGGAGTTCATCTGATTCTTGGAATTCCGGGTGAAGACCGGAATGATATTTTAGCCACTGCTCATGAGATTGCACGGCTTCGACCGAATTGTGTAAAATTACATCATCTCTATGTTGTTCGGGAGACACCGCTCGAAAAAATTTGGCGTACCGGAAAAATTCATCTTAGGACATTAGAGGAATATGCCGGATTGGTTGTTGATTTTCTTGAAATTTTACCGCCGGACATTGTTATTGAGCGGATTTCTGGTGAGGCGGACGATTCTTTTCTTCTTGCGCCCGATTGGACGAGAATCAAACATGCTGCCCGAAACGCTGTTAATCTGGAATTTCAACAACGCCAGTCTTTTCAAGGTTCCCGATATAATTTACCAAATTCGCCAACCTAATTACCGATAATCAGTAAATTTTCAGTCCGCAGATTTCGCTGATTGTCGCGGATTTTGTAAATTTCAGTCCGCTGATTTCGCAGATTATCGCGGAAAAACATTGGCGTTAATCTGCTTCATCTGCGGACTGTTTTTCCTCCGTCCGTCAACAGGAATGTTACCGGACAACTGCGTAATGCCTTCAAGGTCTTTGGACAAAAAGCAAGGGTCTTTTCACAAAAGACAAGGGTTTTTGGACAAAAGACAAGGGTCTTTGGGCAAAAGACAAGGGTCTTTTCACAAAAGACAAGGGTCTTTGGACAAAAGACAAGGGTCTTTTCACAAAAGACAAGGGTCTTTGGACAAAAGACAAGGGTTTTGAGGCAAAAAGCACGGGTTTAAATGTCAGTACACTGGCAATTTAATATACATACAACAATTTAATAATTTTTTGTAATATTTCAGCGGAATATTCGTCAATTTGTTTACCAATGGACTCCAAAGGTAGGCAACGTTTCGCCAAAGGGTTTTCACCCACCGTTGGTCGGCTATTGCCGTATTGTTTAAAACGTTTCGGTGAAATGTTGACTACCTTTGGAGTTCCACTGGGGTAAAAATCGAAAAATAATAATTCCACTGATAGATTACGATTGAGCATAGATTGTTCTCCTACATAAGCATTAACTGGAGAGGAAAACCGCTTGAAGAATTATTGACCATTATAAATCTGATCGCCTCTACAACCAACGTAGGAGGATTAACTGTAGAATGTGTGTCCGACATAAAACAATACGAAAAAGGTATTGCTATTTCAGATGATGAGTTGGAGGCTGTTAATATAAAACAACAAGAATTTCACTGTGAATTGAATTACATAGTTTTGCCAAACTTGTAAAGGTTATTTTGGCACAACTCCTTAGCATGTTATACATCTTTCAGAATAACCCGAAAATTCAAGGACAAACTGATTATTGTTCAAAAAAATACTGTTGCGATTTTTTCATCGGTAAATTCAGATTCTCGTTTATTTTTTTTCCGTAACCTATTGAAAAGAACGACGTTATGAAAGATAAAATATGTTTTTTATAAAATTTATAAAAAATGTATAAAATATTGTATCAAGAAAATATTGTATCAAGAAAATATTTTGCCGTCAAACTACCATATTTCACAGTTACTCCTGTCATATATCACGGCGAATCCGTTAGATATCCTGGAAATAGATTCATTTTCATAATATTTTTGTGATGAAAAATCAAAAAACTCCCATTAATAAAAACACTGTTGCTACGGGACATCGGATTTTCGTCCGCACACATGGTCAATGCCGGTTATCACTTTTTAATCATCTAGCTTTGGTTGTGGCGGCACTACGATGGGAATATTTCCGGATCATACACTCTAAATAACTACAATTATTGTTTATTTTTTGTAATCATGTGAACAATTAAATCGTCATCTTCGGAAACTTCCATGACGTGAAATTCCAAAGAGTCCACTCGGCAAATGTCTCCGGTTTTCGGAAACCGCTCCAGCATCTCCCGAATTAAACCACCAACCGTTAAACTAGAATAACCTGAAAACGAAACCCCAAACTTGCGACGAAGACGACGAAGACTCGTTAAACCATTGAGCTGCCAACATTCAGAAGTAATTCGCCGTAACTCAATTTGATTCAGTAAACGCCGACTACGCCCTTGTTCCCGTGTGAAAATTGTTTCGATAATATCGTCCAGAGTTAAGATGCCAACTGTTTCACCAAATTCGTTGATAACAACCGCAATACTCCGGTTTTCACGCTGAAGCCGATCAAATACTTCAGCAACCGAAGACGACCAAGGAACATAAATAATCGGTTCAAATTGATTCTCCCAAGAAGAATCCGTCGCTAACATTGGAAATTGAGTAAAACTCAACGCCAATGCAATTTCATCAGAGTCCGTTTCCGTCAATAAACAATAACCACTTCGCGGCAATTTACCTTGCAATGATTCCAAAATTTGTTCAAACGAAATCGGCGGATGAAACGTTTTAAGCAACGATCGCGGACGCATCAGCTCTTCCGTACGAATATCAGAAATCGAAACAATATTCTGCAACACTCGTTGCTCCCGTTTGAGAAGAGTTGCGTCTTCTCCCGACATTTCAACCGCCCGCTCCAAGTCGCCAATCCGAAGATAAGGCTCCACCGAAAAATGCGGGCAAAATAACCGCCGCGAAAGAATGTTCGTCATCTGAAGTATCGGAAGAACCGGTTGAAGAAAACGGACAACAAGCGAAAGCGGAACCGCCCAAAGAAGAACAAAAAATCGCGGAGACAAAACCCCAACATTTTTCGGTAACACCTCGCAAAACAGAATCACGCTCAGAAGTGAACCAATCGCCGTAAAACCCGCTAAATCCGTACGCCCTTGATGTTGTAACTTAAATACAACAATCGATGAAATCGTAAATGTTAAAAGATTGACAACAAGATTCCCCAACAAAATCGAATTAAGAAGCCGTTCCGAATTTTCCAAAAGCCGAAACGATAACCGCGACACCGAACCTCCGCTTTTCAACACAGAACGTTCCGTCTGACTAAGCGAAAAAAAAGCCGCTTCACTACAAGAAAAAAAAGCGGAAAGAACCATCAATATCAACATGGCTCCAAACGCCGGTGTGTAAGGTAAAAAATCTCTCAAAGGAATTATTCGTTACTTATAATTTCGTATTTGTCCTTCCCAATAAAAAGAAGCAATGCCGATTTTAAGTTGGAACGATCTTTTAATCGGGAAGAATGAATATATTGTTTCAATTGCTCCAAACCTTCCCGACGCTTTTGATCAATCTCTGTTGTTTTAGCATCCGTCTTACAATACTTCAATTCCAATACCCATTCGTATTTGACTTGCGGGAAATTCGGATTACGTTGCAAAAATATGTCCGCACGTCCGGGAACCGTTTCATATTCGCTCATCGGAATATAAATATTGTTCAAAAGCAAATAGGCAAGCAATAAAACTTTAATATACTTCTCGTCAAAACGCTGCAAGTCAAAATCCGATAACTTACTAAACGCATTTTGCGAAACATAATCCACAAAACTATGTATATCGCCTTGCATCGCCAACGCACTAATACTCTCTTCCACCAAATCCGTATTGATTTTGATCGAATACGAATTGTCCTCAATAAGTTGCCGAATTTGTTCCCAATAAACACGTTGAATAGAATAGTTGGGAATTACCAGCCGCAATCGGTTCAGTGCCGGTTCTTTAATAGTTAATAAACCCATATAAAACAATAACGATACAAAATGATAGTCATCCTCCAATCGATCAATAGAAAATCTTTCCAAAATATTTGAAACAATACTGCCCTCTTTAATAATTTCAATAATTACCTCACGGCTACAATCATTTTTAATAAGACGTTTCAAACGACTCGGATCCATATTCAAATTCGGATCAATAAGATTAACAGGTATCTTGTCTTTACCAATCTTTAATTGTTGCCTAAATAAATAGAGTATCATTGATGGATTGTAAACCTTGTTGACCGCATAGCCGTTAAATAAATAACCGTTATAATAATATTCCATATCCACATTGATAAGACCGGCGTCTATTCCCGCCGCATCCATTAACCAATTCACTTCTTCACGGGTAAAACCTAACATCTCATTATATTGTAACTCAAGCGTGAGATTGTCCACAATATTGTAACCGCTCGTCAAATCGTCAAGCATCACCGGTGAAATGCCCGTAATAAATGTCCGATCCACAATTCCATATTTAGATGCTACCTTGAGTTTCTCATAAAAATCACGCACTAATCCATTCGCCGTGATCATTTTTTTGTAAAAATCATCATCCACCGTCGTTCCCATCGCAATAAGATCATTCGCAAAATGATCGTATTCGTCAACAATGACAAATATTTTGATCTTCTCCGATTCGGCAACTCTGAAAGACCAATCTAAAATTGAAAGCGTAGTGTGTTCCTGTTGGTTAATTTGATCGATAACCTGTAACGCATTCGGGAATATCTCTTTATGGTTATTCAGGAATCGGCAAACGGTATGACGAATGTTATCAAAAAAAGAGTTTCGGAAACCTTCTGCGTTTGTCGTGTCAATACCGGAAAAATCAAATTCCATGACAGCGTAACTATTTTTTCGCGGTGTCAGATGTTGACCAATGTACAAGCCGCCGAATAATTGTTCAAATTCATCTGCATAATTAATATCGTAATAATACGCAAGTGTGGAAAGAAACAAACTCTTACCAAATCGACGCGGACGAATAAATAATTGTGACGAACTACTTTCCTGTTCAAGTGTTTCGATAAAACAGGTCTTATCGACATAAACAAAATTATTCATTCGGATGTTTTGAAAATCCGCATTGCCGTAAGGTAATTGTTTGAGAGTGGACATGTTTATAAAGTGTGGATAAAAAATTATTGGGAACGGTTTGTTATGCTTTAACGATTTTTTCGCGTCCTGTTTTAACATGTTGTGTTGCGTTCCGGCTGTCCACGACGAGTTGGGCATGTTGTACGATAAAATCATAATCGTATTTCGTATGATTGGTCGCAATAAGAATACAATCTTGTAACGAAATAAATTCCGCCGTCAACGGACTGCTTGTCATTGCCGGAATATTTTGCCAATGCCGCATTTTCGGCAAAAAAGGAATATGCGGATCATTGTAGGAAACAATTGCTCCTTTCTGAATGAGCCGATCAATCAGTTCGAACGACGGACTTTCACGCGGATCATCCACATCTTTTTTGTACGCAGCACCAAGTACACAAATTTTACTTCCTTTAAGCGGTTTCATGCGGTCATTCAGAGCATCAATCACCCGCCGCACAACATAAAGCGGCATCGACGTATTAATTTCTCCGGCAAGTTCGATAAATCGGGTGGTTAATCCGGTTCTTCGGGCGCACCAACTCAAATAAAACGGATCAATCGGAATACAATGTCCGCCAAGTCCCGGTCCCGGATAAAACGGTTGAAAACCAAACGGCTTTGTTTTGGCAGCGTCAATCACTTCCCAAACGTCAATTCCAAGACGATCAAAAATAATTTTCAATTCATTGACCATCGCAATATTAACGCAACGATAAGTGTTTTCAACAATTTTGGCAGCTTCCGCCACTTCGCAGGATGAAACGGAAATTACTTTAACAATCGCTTGAGAATAAAGATCGGTTGCCAATTTTCCGCTATCGGCGTCGAGTCCGCCGACAAGTTTTGGAATTCCTTCTGC
The DNA here is from genome assembly GCA_031283515.1 of Planctomycetaceae bacterium. GTDB lineage: Bacteria > Planctomycetota > Planctomycetia > Pirellulales > Thermoguttaceae > WRKP01. Next base: position 1,203 of record JAITBS010000425.1, on the reverse strand, counting down.
TGTAAAATCGGGATTGCCGGGGTCTTCGCGTTCGGGACTGAACGCAAGAAAGAAATCACTGCCGACTTCCAAACCGCTTCGCTGCAAAATCGGTAACATTATTTCCCGTGTTGTACCAGGGTACGTTGTACTTTCCAAAACGATAAGTTGTCCGCGCCGAAGCACTTTGGCGATTGATTCTGTTGTTGATTCGACGTAATACAAATCAGGATCACGGCTTTCGGAAAGCGGCGTCGGAACACAAATCAACAATGTGTCCGCTTCTGCCAAGCGGTTCATATTTGTTGTTGGTTCAAAGGAACCGTCGTCAATATATTTTTTGATCCATTCCGACGGGATATGAGCAATATAACTTTCGCCTGCCTTGAGTTTTTCGACTTTTTTCGGATCAACATCGAACCCAAGTGTACGGAATCCCGCCTTGATAAAGGCTCGAATCAAAGGCAAACCAACATAACCAAGACCAATAACTCCTACCAATGCGGTTTTATCCGCTATACGTTTTTCAAGTTGAGTTTTCATAATAAATAAAAGTTTTAATAAGTGTTTCAATTAAATTGTTAATGACGAAATAATGTACGATTTGTACTGTTTTAGTCAAATTTTTTTAAGAATGGAAAAGTCCCAATCATAAACAAAATCTTTTGTAATATATCAGTGGAATTATTGTTTTTCACATTAGCCCCGATAGGGGCGTCAGGATTATAACCCACCCCAACGGGGTGGGTAGGGTAAAAATTCCTCCAACCCAACGCCCTGAAAGGGCAACGGGAATAGGATTAAATGACGAACCGTTCTGTTTAAAAAATTTCCTATCGCCCTTTCAGGGCTTATTAATTTAGGGATGATTTGTAACCCACCCCGTTGGGGCGGGTTATAATCTTAACGCCCTTTCAGGGCTATTTATTGTTTATCTACAAAAACTCCATTGATATATTACAATCTTTTGTTCTTTTTGTAACTATTCATGGTGTTTATTCATAAGGTCGGCGATGCTTCGGTGAAATTTCGCTTGCCTTTTAAGTTACAATTATTTTGAACCGCCTCTTTCGATAATTCGGCAAAAAACAGTTACAATATTATTTTATTGACGGGACAACCATTAAATCGCTTGTTCCCATCAGGTATTCATCAACACCGCGAGCCGCCAGCCTTCCGCCTTGAATACATCGGACAACCAATGACGCTCCACTTTGCATATCT
>JAITBS010000390.1 GCA_031283515.1 Planctomycetaceae bacterium | reverse complement strand
GAACTCTCGAGAATCAAATAAACTCGCCGAAACGGATAATCCTAAAAAGGATGCTGAGGGGGGTTTTAAAGCATACTACAAATAATAACGATTTATAAAATTTAAAGCAAACCCAATTCCCACTTGTGTAGATACTTTTGGTTGGATCCCAGTTGTTTACGGGATTGTTATGGACGTAGAGGTAATTATGGAGGCTCTGTGGATCATTCAGATTCCCAAAGAATGATCAAGACGATTGAATCGACCTGTAGCAGGATCATAAAATCTTGCACGTAAATACTGTTGTCCGATTTTTGAATCGAATTGTTCGCCGCTGTACAGGAATTCTGTTAACGCAACAGAAGGGTCAAAACCAATTGCGTTACCATAAGCATCAAAAGCAAAAATTTGCGCAATCGCACCGGCAACATCAAGTAATACCCTGGTTGAACCATGCCCGTCAAACGTAAAGTAATATTCCTGTTCCGTACCATTTTTAACAACGATTTGTGAAATACGTTGATGTCCGATAACATATATTGTTATGGTTTCTTCACCAGTCACAATATTTGTTTCTGTTTGCTTTAGAACTTGTGAATATCCTGTAATATTAAGCGGATCGTTAAGATATTCTGTTTTTGTTTTTGATTTTAATTCACCGTCTTCCCAAACTTCATGTTCCGCAGAAATTCGGATTCCATTGGTCACGGTTTTAATAACCTGACCGAATAAATTGTATTCATTACCAATCAACTGGATACTATTGAAATCAATAGGTGAAACTGCTTTTATTTTGTTACAATACCAATATTCAATACATTCGCCTATCGCTCGTCTTGGTATTTTCCCATACGTTTTCCGTTTTTTGTATTTTGTCAAAAATTGATGTGTAAACATCTATTTATTTTATGTGATGTTTGTAAAAAACTATTTTAATTTTAGTAATAACTTTGGTAAGTATTCAAAAATCCGAAATAAACACTTACCAAATCGGTGAGGACAAATAAATATCTTCGATAAATTACTTTCCTTCTCATGCAACTCAATAAATCGCGTTTTATCAATGTAAACACAATTATTCGTCCGAATCTTTTTAATATTGGCATTACCATAAGGTAATTGTTTCGTTTTTTTTGCGCTCATAACTGTCATTTTTATACGAAAATATTTTCGTTGACGGTATGGAGTTTGTATTACAAAAAACCATCGAATCCGTTTGTTAATAATCGATCCAGAATACGTGCTGTTGTCAATCTCGAAAAACGGACATTGGTAATAGATGATGAAATTATTACATTATCGTTGCGGCAAACGAAAAGCGTCCAAAGACAACGGCTCGAATCAAAAAGAATTAACCAACGTTCTTCGGGTACGGAAAAGAGAACTCCTCCGGTTTTAACATTTGCTGGTTCTATTGTTTCCATTTCAATGATCTCTTCCGCTGAAACTTCAAGAAATTGTACGGAATTAACACGTTTTGGGAACACAAAATCTGAGGAAGCAGGAACAAAAAGAGCGAGTCCGATATTGTTTGCTTCACGTTTGAATCGGTCGAAAAACGACAACGTAACTCTGTTATCGGGAAACACGATTATTGAATCATATTCCTTGCGGAGCCGAATTAGTTTTTGTCGCAATATTTCTGTTTGACGGGACGCAGTTTCGTATTCAATTTCGTTGCTCCAATGTTGAAGGAAAATTTTTTTTGCACGAAAAGATTTTTTCTTCGCAGTTGTGTATAAAGATTCCGGTATTCCGACGGAAGCACTTCCGGTTAAAACGAGTCCCATAGACAAACAAAATTCACGCCGGTTCACAATATCACCTTTATTTTGAGGGTGTAACACCTTTTTTTAGTAGGATATTACCGTAGATTCGTGTTTCGGTCGTCATCACGACGGCATAGGCTTGTCTTGCCCGTTCGTAAAATTCGAAACGGTCAATTCGTTGAATGGGCGGAGTTTGCGGTGCGTATTTGTCGATTACTGCCCGATACGCCGGTTCCACCGCCGGATCCGCCGTATCACCTTCCTGAACCGCCATCATAATCACCGGTGATTTAACCGCGTGATCCAACGCCATCAGCGGTAGAACCGCGTCAAGCATTTGTGTGACAAGAAGTCCGTCCGCCCGAATAATCCGGCTGTTGACAGAATGACCCGGAAAGTGAGCATCCGCCAAAACAATTTCATCGCCATGTCCCATTTCGGCGAGAATTTTCAGCAGTTCCGGAGAAATTAAAGGGGAAATACCTTTCAACATCGTTAAACTCCTTTTTTGTTATAGTTTATTTTAGTTAGTTACAAAATATCAAAACAGATAAAATACCGCAGTTCGTTTTATGTAACTTCTATTTTATCTGTTACGGCATGTTTCAATAAAATTTCATTTTTTTGTTACTCATCAGCATCACTACTGTCAGCAAATAAATCCATTCCATTTTCTTGAATTTTGCTTAGGACTTCTGTTTTGAGTTGTTCTGTGAAATCGGGATTTTCTTTCAAATATTGCTTCGTTTTTTCACGTCCCTGACCGAGTTGCTGTTCACCGTAACGAAACCACGCACCGGATTTGACAATAATTTTTTGTGCGGTTGCGAGGTCAAGAATATCGCCTTCGTAACTAATTCCATTATTGTGCATCATGTCAAACTCCGCGACACGGAATGGCGGAGCGACTTTGTTTTTCACTACTTTTGCCTTCACCTGTTGACCGATCACTGACTCACCTTCCTTGATTTGCCCAACCCGCCGAACATCAATCCGGCAAGAACAGTAAAATTTCAACGCTCGTCCGCCGGGAGTTGTTTCGGGATTACCAAACATAACACCAATTTTTTCACGAATCTGGTTGATAAAAATGATACAAGTTTTGCTTTTGGCAATAATACCTGTCAATTTGCGAAGAGATTGACTCATCAACCGCGCCTGAAGACCGACATGAGAATCACCGATTTCGCCTTTCAGTTCTTTTTCAGGAACCAACGCCGCAACCGAATCAATCACAATAATGTCAACCGCATTGGATTTAACAAGCATTTCTGTAATTTGCATTGCTTCTTCACCGCTTCCCGGTTGGGAAACAAGCAGGCTTTCAAGATCAACTCCAAGACGTTTCGCCCAACTTGGATCGAGAGCGTGTTCGGCGTCAATAAATGCGGCAATTCCGCCTTCTTTCTGAGCTTGCGCAACAATATGTAATGTTAATGTTGTTTTACCGCTGGATTCGGGACCGAATATTTCAATAATTCTTCCTCGCGGTACTCCAAAACCGCCTAAGGCAATATCAAGTGACAGGCTTCCCGTTGAAATACCGGAAAGACTAGGAGTTTTGTCCAGTCCTAACGACATGATTGCGCCTTCGCCGAATACCTTTTCAATTTGCGATACGGCGTTTTTCAGTTCAGGATTTTTCGAAAAAACCATTTCAATCTTGTTAAGTTTGTTGGGTTTTTCGTTTGCGGATTTTGTTTTTTCAGCAATTTTTTTGGGCATAGAATTTAATCGGGTTAAAATGTTAAATATTGACGGTTATTAAAAGTTACGGTAAAACGGAAATGATTTCTCAAGCAGTTATTCAAGTTGAGCTTATTTGTATCAAATTTTTCTCCTTACCTTTTTAACGGACAAATCAAAAAAGGTAATATACATTTTTACTGATTCTTTACGGTCTGTCAAGCGGCTATAAATATTCGCCCCAAAAAAGTTGGTGACTAAAAATCCGCGAAAATCCGCATAATCTGCGGACGAAAAGCCGGTAAATATCAGTTCTTGAAATGTACCTCTTGATTTTTTTTCATAAAAAAGGTACAAGTTAGGTCACTTTCGAGTTTGTGAACTTTTCCTGTTTGCCAATACGGTTTCCGTTTTTTGGCAGGATAAATAAGAATTTACAGGATTTTTAAGCGGCAATACGCACTAATACGTTTCAACAAAACCGAATTTTAAGGTGTGATGAGTATAATTGCCCCAAGATTAGTATTTTTTCAAACAACAAAGCCGATTAGTGTGCAAAATTTGCGGACTTACAGAAAACGAAATTAACATTGTTGAAGACGATGATTGTACTTTATCCTAGTTACAGTTTTGAAACACTTTCGGCTGACCGTACGGCAGCCGAAGCGGATGAACTTTTAACGATATGGCGGGCGGCATTTCATCCTGCATTGATTGAAAAATTTAATGAAATTCCGCGTTGGGAAAGCGCATCTATTCCGCCTTATAACAGTTCGGATCAACCCATTTTCATTCCTCCCTGTTGTGAATCATTTTTGTACGAAGACTGGTTCAAACAACAAGAAGAAGCCCAAACTGTTGTAATACGAAATCTTACAAACCATGACGAAATTCTCGCGGCACTCTTAACGTGTGCCAAAATTGAAGATCATGGGTTTGACACGGAATATGTTACGGATTTTTTTGCGTTGGGAACGGTGTATTTTCTGATTGATTTATTGGTTCGGCAACTTCATTATATGAGTATGCTGGACGATTCACAATTAACATCACAAATTTTCGATTCTCTCAAAGCCTATAGAAAAGGCGACATCGAAACAGCAAAAGACCATCTTCGGCAAGCATTTGAAGCGGTTTGTCAATCTAAAGAATATTTTTATCCGTCCAAAACATATTTTCTCGATTTAATACTTGTTACATCAACAACAGCCGGTATTTCGTTGCAAAAAATATTAAAGGAACGAGGCACTGTTAATTTGTTCCTTTCCTGTAAATTACTGCAACAGTTGCCGGAAATCAATCCTGAAACATTTTCCATACTCAAATCGGCTTGTCATGCCGGTAAAGTACAATTTATTGCCGATGACTCCGAAGAAAAATCACTCCTTTTGTTACCGATATTAGATGTTGTTGACAGGATTCTGGAGGGAATTTCGGTATTTCGCGAACAATTAAATATTTCACCGGTCATTTATGGACGTCTTCATACCGGATTAACTCCGTTTTTACCGCAATTATTGAAATTGATCGGAATAAAAGGTGTTGTCCATTTTGCCCCATTGGACGGCTGGCAAATTAAAGAAACAGCACAAAGTAAAATGATTTGGCAAGGAGTTGATGGTACAAAAATTGATGCGTTGGTTCGTTATCCATTGGATGGTTCTTCGAATCTCGAATTTTTTGATTTTGTAACCAAACTCGGGCAAACAACCAATAATGATCATGCTCCCACCACAGTGTTTGCTCAATTTCCAAAACAAGATAATAGTAACATTAAATACAAAAGTGTTTGGCTTGACGATTTACGCCGCATGTCTCAATACTCATCGGCATTGGGAGCGTTTTCCGACATTGAAAAATATTTTGACGAAACACCGCAATGCGGCGGTACAAATCAATTTAGTTTCGGAAAATATCTCGGTAATGCTCTTATTACTAACGAACTCAATCCGATTTCTTATTGGAACGATATTTATAAAAAAAATACGAAACGGATCACGGATTCATTTTTTGAGACAATTTTAACGCTTTTAGGTTGTAAACTATCGGACGAGCCTGTTATCGAACAATTCGTCGAAATGGTCACTTCAACCGCCGTCCAATCAACTGCTGTTCAAAATAATAAAACAGAAAACAATATAGAAAAAGAACAATTGTTATTGCTCAATCCTTTGAGTTGTCCGCGGCGTGTTTTTGTTGATATTTCCGATTGGAGTTCATTACCGAAAGAAACAGTTCCGGTGATATTGGCTTGTGAAACGAAAAAATGTAAAGAAATTGTTGTTGATATTCCGCCGCTTGGTTATGCTTTTATTAAAAGCAATAAAAATGAAAATGTTACCGAAAATTCCGCCCGAAACAATTCGGCAACTCTTCAACTTTCTGATTTGACTTCTCCGAAAACTTATGCCGCCCGTTTTTTCCATTCGGTGTTCAGTAGTTCTCAAACGAAACAGGAAGTACAATTAGTACGAAAAGCCGAAGACGATCTTGGTAAAAATATCAAACGCCATGTTTACCTTTTGGAGAACGAATATTTCAATGTGAAGATTGATGCGGTTAGTGGGATGTTGCGGTCAATTTTTACGAATAATTCACGATTGAACCGGTTGTCACGGCAACTTGGTTTTCTGTTACCGAAAGATAAGCGTGCGGAAGATGAACGCAATTTGGATGATCCGAATCACGGTTATGCGGTTCAAACCGCCGATAAAATTTCAGTAACAAAAATCAATCCGATTACAGGACAACTTACAATTACAGGGCGTTTGATATTACCGGATGGAAAAAGTGTTGCCGATTTTATGGAGACGATAACGATTCGCCGGAAAAGCCGATTGCTTGAATTTAATCTTGAACTGACTCCGTACAATAATTCAGGTGAAAACTCTTGGGATTCTTATTATGCGGTGCGTTATGCATGGAATGATAACACATTGGATTTACGCGGCGGTTTAGCGGACGGTGTTCATCGGTTATCCGGTGAACGGCTGCAATCGCCAAAATTTGTCGATTTACGAAACGATGAATTTTCATTAACTTTTTTTACCGAAGGTTTACCGTTTCACAGACGTTTTGGTGAACGGCAACTGGATACCATTTTAATTGCCAAAGGTGAAACAATTACAACTAAAAAATTCCGTTTCGGAATTGGTGTTGATTTGAAACAACCGGTTTCGGCGTCACTGGAATTTTTGGTTCAAAAAGATTTGTTTGTTGTTCCTGTTTCAAAATGCCCGAAAAATTCTTCGGCATGGTTATTTCTGATTGAGGCGAAAAATGTTGTTGCGTTGTACTGGAAACCGCTTATCGAAAACGATCTATCTATCGGATTCAAAGTTTTCCTTCTGGAAACGGAAGGCAAACGAGCTCATTTTGCGTTCCATTCATTCCGTACACCGGTTAAAGCAACAACAACAAATTTATCAGGCGAAAAAAATGAAACTGAAATCAAAGAACTTAAAATTGATGGTGATGCTGTATTGATTGACATGCACGGACATGAATTACTTCCGCTGGA
>JAITBS010000367.1 GCA_031283515.1 Planctomycetaceae bacterium | reverse complement strand
CTGTCGATCAAATTTTGTACCACACCGACAATGTAGTCAGCTTCAAAGAATGAGAATTTAGGCAAAATAAAAATTTACTTAAACGTTGTATTTTACATATTTTTTGTTTTCCTAAAATTTGTATTTTGTGTATTTGTACTCGCAGAAATAAAAAAACTCATCGACAGCGGCATTGATCTATTCCATCGGTAGGCGATGTTTCGCCGAAAGGTTTTGCCTATTTGATGTTTACCTGCTTTTAACGGAAATTCTTTAGAAATCAATCCGCAAAAATTAGTTCAGCTGACTGAGAAATAAATCATCATGACCTCTTGACAATCAAAATCAATTATTGGTAAAATAACTGACTAAAATATTCGGTTCGTTTTTGGAATGCTCTTTTGAAATAAAATTCCGTAATCCCCTAAATTTTTTCTGAAAGGAGAAAACAATGAGTACAAACAATCCTAATACTTTTAATAACGATTTTTATGCCCCGACTGATTTGTTTGCTGCCGCTGCTGCAGCAGATGAACGTGCGGGATTTATTACCAAAACCTATCTTTATCTTGTCGGAGCGGTTATCTCAATGATCGGATTGGAAATCATTTATTTCAATCTGCTCGGTTTGGAACAAGCAACCCGTATTGCCGGAACAATGACCAACGGAATTACTTGGCTTATTGTTTTGGGTTTGTTTATGGGAGTTCAGTGGGTTGCGGATATGTGGGCACGAAATACCGCTAATCCCATTATGCAAATCGCCGGACTGGCTCTTTATGCGTTTGTTGCTTCAATTGTCTTGTTTCCTTTGTTGACAATTGCGTTAATCGTAGGCGGAGGTACACAAATTATTGTTTCGGCTGGTGTTGCTGCCGGCGGGCTTTTCTCATTGATGACGCTTGCCGTTTTTATTACTCGGAAAGATTTTTCTTTTCTTCGTACTTTCCTTATTTTCGGCGGAATGGCAGCCTTAGGATTTGTTGTCATTTCAATCCTGTTCGGATTTAGTTTAGGTCCCATTTTCATTTACGCCATGATTGCTCTGGCTTGCGGTTACATTTTGTACGATACCTCAAATGTGTTGCACCATTACCGAATCGGTCAACACGCCGCCGCATCACTCGCCTTACTTGCTTCATTGTTTATCCTCTTCTGGTATGTTTTGCAGTTGTTTCTTTCCAATAGAGAATAATTGACCAAAAGAACGCGAAAAACTCGTTCAGGAACTCGAAAAGCGTGAAAAAGAACTAAAAAACATGAAAAAGAACGTGAAAAACTCGCTCTGAAACTTGAAAAAGAACATGAAGAGCGTGAAAAACTTCTTGCGGAAATTGCCTAACTCAAAAAAAATAAACAAAAATAATAAAAAAATGACGCTTTGCGGCTATGAGCTGGGCAAATAACTTTTAACTTTGGTGATCACTTGACAAATCGGCGGTCATTTTTTACCGTGTAATGTATAGAACATTAGAACTCGTTTTTTAAAATACAAGATTTTTAGGAGTTTTCAATTATTTTCAATTGGATATTCTTTTAATATTTCCCTTATTACCGTCCATAATTGTCTTGTTTTGATGTTGCAATAATAAGTATTGGAAACACCAGAAAAAATAATAAATTTCCATAAATCAAATCCTCATGATCGAAGAATATACTATTGTCGGATATGATTTTTCTGTTTTCCTTGACCTTGTTCTCATTGTTCTGGGGGTGTTTGCGATTATGGTCGGGTTTTCGTTCTGGCTTAAATCACAGAAACGTCATTTATCTTTTCGTTTGCTTATTTGGGGATTGTTTATTGTGATTGTGTCTTTAGAAGTTATTTGCCTTGTGTTCACGATTCAAACACAACGTTTTTTCTGGTTAAATCATTTTGCCCAGACAACTCAATCGTATGCCAGAGTGATTACACGATTTGAAAATTGGAAAATTCAGATCGGCGACGAAAAACTATTTTCCGAATGGTCAGAACCGGTTGCGCCAACACTTGTGGACCAACTTACCAAACCGGAAGATGCGTCAACAAACAAATACGATTTTTCTGTAATAGAAAAACTACAGGAAAAATTGGTAACACCAAAAAATTTGAACGCCCAAATAAGTTCCCAAATGTTGCCGATAATGGACAGAAATTGGTTGATGTTTCGGCGAAATCAATGGGGAGTTGTGGCATTGACGGGTGATAATCATGCATTTGACCGAAGTAACAGACAAATTGTTGTTTGTTGGGATGCGGTGGAAGGTGCCAGTACCTATCGCCTTCAATGGAAAATCAAAAAATCCGTTCAATCGGAAAGTGATTGGCATGATGTCTATTCCGGGTCGAAACCGTATTGTGTTCTCATCTCTCCCGAACCTTTGGAGCTTGTGTTTCGTGTTCGCGCAGAAAACGGAACTCCCGAAGATGATCCGCTTTATCTTAATCTTATGTCTCTTTGTGATGTTCCTGTTGCCGCGAATATTCATATTGCTTATGTTTATACATTACGGGTAATTGATCCGGATCAGCTTGTGTTTATTGTTTCACCGCCGTCCGATGCAAATCATAATCAATTAATTGATTTGAAAGAATCTCCGGCACGTATTGGTGAACCGTTTGATTGGCAGCCTAGTTTAGAATATGTTTGTGAACATAAAAAAGGTGTGATTAACATGTCCGAAGAATCGGATATGTGGGGAAATTGGATTTCTGTTGCGGAACCGATCTGGACGCCGGACGGAAAATTTGAAGGCATCTTTGGAATTGATTTTCATGCCGATATTTGGCGGAGTCATATTCAACGTGCCAAGTTTTGGCCTTATTGTTTTTTTATTATTGCAACAATTCTCTTTTTCGGCAGTATTGCGTTTGTAACGCGGATTCAGATCATCAGTGAAAAACAACGTCAATTGGTGGAAATGTTACAATTTACGATGTTGGAGATGACGGAAGCCAAATTAGCAGCGGAAAGTGCTTCACGAGCCAAGAGTCATTTTTTAGCCAATATCAGTCACGAAATCCGAACACCAATGAATGCAGTATTGGGTTTCGTCGATATTATCGGACGAAAACTGATGCAACGTTGTCTTCCCGAAGAACGGGAACAATGCCGTAAATCACTTGCGCAAATCTCTTACAATGGAAACGATTTGCTCACAATTATTAACGATATTCTCGAATTTTCAAAAGCCGATAACGAACAGCAAATTAAAATAGAAATGGTTCCGGTTTCTCCGGCACAACTGATTGAAGACATTGTAACGATCTTGAAGAGCCGTATGGAAAATAAATCAGTTGTTTTAACAGTTTCCAACAATGGACAGGTTCCGAATTTTATTCTCAGTGATCCCATGCGGATTCGGCAAATTTTGACCAATTTGATCGGAAATGCTATTAAATTTACGGAAAAAGGAACGGTTCATGTTGAGTATGGAATTGAAAATGCAAGTACCATTCTTTCGCCGGTTATGAAAGATACAATAATTATGAGCGATACTGAATTGCCGGTTACTCAGGAACCTCTAAAACATATTCTTTATTTTGAGGTAAGTGATACAGGAATCGGAATTGCGAAAAAAGATTTGGCAAACATCTTCCAACCGTTTTCACAAGGTGATTCGTCATTAACACGCCGTTATGGCGGAACAGGTCTTGGTCTTTCTGTTTCTAAAAGGATTGCCGAACTATTGGGAGGCGATATTACTGTTTCCAGTACGTTTGGTCAGGGAAGTATTTTTACGTTTGCGTTTCAGGTCTTGACCGGCAAAAAGGAAACCGATTTTCCTGGTTTTTCGATTCTACCATCAAAACAGGCAGAGTTTGAACCTCCGCAACCGCTTCTTAAAGGATATCGTATTTTAGTTGTTGAAGATGGAAAGGTAAATCAATTGGTGATTTCGTCCCAATTGACCGAAGCCGGTGCGGAAATTGTGTTGGCGGAAAACGGTCAGATCGGAATAGATAAAATTAAAGAAATGGCGTCACTTGGTATGCCTTTTGATATTGTGTTGATGGATATGCAGATGCCGGTTATGGATGGTTACAAAGCAACGGCTTTGTTACGTTCTCAAGGTTATACCCGTCCAATCATCGCAATTACTGCACACGCATTATACGGAGATCGCGAAAAAACATTAGAGGCAGGTTGTGACGAATATTTGGCAAAGCCAATCAATCGAGAAAAATTAATCACCATGATTCTTACATTTCTTGAAAGGGATCATAAAACCAAAAATAACCTTCACAATGACAATCCGCCAACCTTTTGAGTTTTGCCTTGCTTTACTGACATCAACAGTTCCCAATATTTAATTGAATTTTTTATGTATTCATTCTATCGTTTTCCGATTATCGTTTTTTTTGTTTCTTTTTTTGTTTCAGCAACATTGTTCGGACAGGAATCGGGAATATTCCGAAAACTGGACGAAAAAATTCCGATCAAAACAAGTGGCGGAGTTTGGTTTTGGGGAGATGTTTTATTCTTTCACGATTGGCATATTCAGGAAAATGTGAAGACCAATTCGTTTCGTCTTCTTGACGGCAATTCGGTTCAACGGGCGTTTGGTACGTTTGAGGAGTGTCGTCAACGTCTTGAGGAGATTCAGGTGGAGGAAGGTTTATTACCGATGGCGGGAACCGCGGTTGTGATTATGCACGGTTTTGGTTCCAACACCATGACAACCCGGCATCTGGCGGTTTGGCTTAAAGAACGGAAAGCGTACGATTATGTTTTTAATGTTGCTTATCCTTCAACGATGCAATCGGTTTTGGAACATGCGATTCTACTTGACCGGATTATCAAGAATTTACCGCCGACAATTAAACGAATTGACTTCATTGGTCATAGTCTTGGTTGTATTGTGGTGCGTCGTTATTTGAGTGGTCAATTGGAACCGGACTGGAGTGTTTCGGAAAATCCTTTGGAAGCGAGAAAAAATTTCACACCGGATTTACGGATAGGTCGTTTTGTCATGCTGGGTCCTCCCAATCACGGGTCGATTCTTGCAACGAAATTGATTGGTAAAGACCCTATACGGCGTTTAGTTACGGGCAAGACCGGTGATGAACTTGGTACGGATTGGGACAAGTTACAAAAAACGCTTGGAATTCCTTGTTGTCCGTTTGCGATTATTTCCGGCGGACGCGGAGACAATTTTGGGTTTAGTCTTCTGATACCCGGAGACGACGACGGGATTGTGAGTACTGAAGGAACGCAACTGGAAGGTGCAGAAGAATGGATTCGTTTTGATGTTGGTCACGGTGAAATGTTGATGACGGAAGAAGTTTTCGAAACATGTCTGCAATTCTTGAAAACCGGTTCATTTCACAAAATGCAAAATGAACATTTTTGATTCGATTTTTAATTTCAAAAAAAACTTTTTGATGAAATTTTTTGTGTTGCCGATGATTGTTACACTCATGGGAGTGTTTTCTTTTGCGGTGTCGGGCGAGGAACAACCTAACGGTAACAGAATCAATGCCGAAGTTACGAAAACATTGCTCGGAATGGACGATTATTCATGGGATGCGTTGGGTGATGAAACGGTTCCGCTGGAACAACAATATGAAGATGTTTTGGAATTACTCTATCATCTTGTTCGTGTTGTTCCGGCAAGTTTTCTGAAACAAGGTGTTTCAAAACGATTGCCGGATTTTTCGGTTTTGGTTGGTGATCCGGTTCAATTTCGCGGTCAGGCATTTGAGTTGAAGGGGCAAGTTGTTTTTGTTCGGGAAATTCCGCTCAATCCGGTAGAACAAAAACGATTCCGAATACCATCGATATTCCGTTGCCGGTTTTGTGTTGAGGGACAACACGTTGCGGATATTCTAACCGCGTTTGTTCCGGCGGCTTGGAAACAGAATGAACCCATCAATGAACGCTCAACCGTAACAGGAATTTATATCAAACGTCTTAGGTCGAACGAATCCATTGCCGATAAATTGGCATCCAACGAACCAACGTCCAACAAACCAACATCTCACGAATCAACATCCGATGAATCTGTGGTTAAGAATTTATTGTTTCAGGAGTCTGATTTTGTTCCATTTTTTGTTGCGCTGCGGTTTTCTTGGTTTCCCGATACATTTCTTGGTAATCTTGGTTTTGATGTTGGTTCGTTTGATCAGGTTCCGCCGCTCCGCATTACGGATCTGAAAAAACAACAATTTGATATTGTTCCATCATTACGGTTTTTGGGGCGGAACGAGATTATTCATCGGGCGTTCAAATTTACTGTAGCGGATCGGGAGCCGTTCTACGGTTTACTTCAGGCAGTTTCGCAGATTCCGTCCAACCGGATTCGCCAGGAAGCACGCCGAATATTGGAACAAGAAGGACAACACAAAAATTCTGTAATCGAATTGTTCAACAATCCCCAAAAAACACGCGGTCAACCGGTTTTACTTCAAGGAATTGCCAAACAGGTTTTACCGACATTGGTGGAGGATAAGGAGGTTGAAATTCTTTTTGGGATCAAAAAATATTACCAGATTTATTTTTACACGGATGATTCGTTGGGCAATCCTTTGGTTGCGTGTGTTACAACATTACCAGACGGAATGCCGGTTGGGTCGTCACCGGACTATGCGGAACGAATTACGATTGCGGCGATTCCTTACAAACTCTGGGTTTATGAGAGTTCGGAAAAACTAGAAGGCGGAAGCGGTTACAAACCGAATTACGCCCCTCTTCTGATTGGCGGGAGTCCGACTTGGCATCAGGAAAAAAAATCGCTGAAACACCCAACAGTAAACAATGAAACACAAAATACCAAAACAACCATTTCATTTACAATTTTTTTCCTATTACTCTTAATCTGGATGATTATTCGACGTTTCCGAAGTAAAAAAAACATATCTATTCAGTAGTGTTCTTATTTTATGGTAGTCAACATTTCTTTTATGGTAGGCGACGTTTCGCCGAAACATCGCATCGGCGTACTCGCTGATTGGCGTTTGTTTACGGATGGTAATGGAACAAACAAATAATAGCAAGGTAAAACCAAATTATCATATTATTGAGTATATTGTATTGTTCAGGAACTTTTGTTATGATTGTTTTTTCATGGCGGTATGATACCAATTACCAATTACCTGCAAGATACAATACAACTAACTTACGTGCATTTTATTTGTGCACCGTCTCTAACATGCTACGAACTCTTTTATTTTTTTTATCTTTTGTAATACTGTTTCTTTCACCGGTATTTCTTTGGGCTCAAACAGAAGAAAAACTGCAAATCGAAACAACGGATAATGTAACACGGATTGGCAATGGTGAAATTGTCGTTTCTTGGGATTCCGAACGGCGTGTTGTTTCTGTTGATCAGCATGGACTTTACGCACAAATATCGCTCCCCAATGCTAAAACCGCTGTTGTTGCCAAACATCCGGTTACCGGTCGGGATGGTCAACCAATTGCCGGCGTGTCGTTGGTAATTCAAAAAGATGGTAACGAAAATATTATCGAATCCATTTACACCTTGTCAGAACAAAATCCCTTTGTTTTGATTGCCCATTTCTTTACAAAAGAATCCTATGAAAACGGTTACATCAAAACATGGGTATCTCCGAAAATCGAATTGCTGCTTCCCGAACCGGCAGATAAATTAAAATCGTTTGGAACCGCCGGACTTCGTGCGGTTGACGGTCATAAAGGTTCTTATTCATTCCTCGCCGTCGTGAACCCCGAAAACCGTAACGGTGTTGTAACCGGTTGGATTACACATCGTAAAGGTTCCGGAATTGTTTTTTCAAACAAAAATTCCGACGGCAGAACAGTAATTTCACCGGTTATCGAATACGGTAAACTGTTACAACCTGTGGATTCGGAAAACCCAATAGATAATTTGTCGGAAATTTTTGTACTTGGACGTTTTGACGATTGCCGGCGCGGTTTGGAACATTACGCACGGCAGATTGCCAGATCACATCAGATTCAGATTAAAAAACCGCTTTCCGGTTATTGTACCTGGTACGCCGACCAATTCGGCGGTGCCTGCAACGAAACCGAACTCGTCCGTCTGACTCAAACCGCCGCCCAAAAATTGACTCCCTACGGTTTCAATTTTGTACAAATTGACGACGGTTGGCAAACCGGTATCACCAAAAATGGTCCGAAAAAGAATTTTACACAACATCATTCGGAAGGAGCGTACAAAAACGGTATGAAAAAAACCGCACAAATGATCCGGTCAAACAATTTTCATGCCGGAATCTGGTTTATGCCGTTTGCCGGTTCCAGTGAAGACTCTTATTGGAACAAGAATTGGTTTGTGAAAAGCACGGTTACCGATGTTCTTGACAAACAAGGTAAATCAAAACGGCATTACAGCCAAACAATCAATAAACGCGGTGAGCCTTACGAATCGTTTTGGGGCGGAACATCGCTCGACTTGACAAATCCTGATGTACAAAAATATCTGCATGATGAGGTTCGTCAAATTGCCGGAGATTGGGAATTTGACTACTTCAAACTCGACGGACTTTGGACAGGAATGGCAACAGAACAACTTTACATCAACAACGAATATCGTCCCGATGATCTCGGTGAACCGGAATTTTATGACCCCAAATTGACCCCAATTGCCGCATACCGGAAAGGTTTTGAAGTGATTCGTCAAGCAGCGGGCGACGATGTTTTTATTCTCGGCTGTAATGTGTCACAAAATATGCGGACATTGGGAGCGTCGTTTGGTTGTGTCGATGCCATGCGGATTGGTCCTGATAACGGCGCAAAATGGGATTCGTTGAAAACGGGACCTTGGCATGGTTCGAATCGGTATTTTCTCAATGGTCGTGTTTGGTGGAATGATCCTGATCCGGTTTATGTACGAAATTCAATTCCGTTAGAACATGCTCAACTTATTGCGTCCTGGGTTGCGGTGAGTGGTCAACTTTTTGTGTTTAGTGATTGGTTGCCGTCGCTTTCCGAAGAACGTGTTCACATCCTTCGCCGAACAATTCAACATCATGGTTTACGGTCGGCAAGACCGGTTGATCTTTTTAACGAAGATTTACCGCAAATCTGGCATCTGACAACACGGTCAAATCGTAATATTTCCGAACAAAAAAAGAATAACCCCAATATCTCCGAAACTCAACCGCCGGAAATTCAGGCACGGGAAATTGTTGCGTTTTATAATTGGGATGATAAAAAACCGTTGAAAATCGAAACAAATTCTGCGTGGATTGGTCTTCCCGAAGCCAATGAATATGTTGCGTTTGATTTTTGGGGCAACAAGTTTTTCGGTCTGTTTACAGATAAAATTGCTGTTGAACTTCCGCCGGGTTCCTGTCTTGTTTTGGCGGTTCGTCCGGTGAAGGATCATCCGATTCTGCTGAGTACATCACAACATATCACGCAAGGTATGACGGACGTAATCGAGGAACATTGGAATCCCGAAACGAAAACACTTTCCGGTATTAGTTGTGTTGTCGGAGGCGACCCTTATGAGTTACGAATTTACGATCCGGTGAAAAAAGAACTCCGCCGTGAAATACTCCGCTCAACCGAAACATCCAATAATTTTTCATGGAATGTTACGTTTTAGATTACTGCCGGTTATGAAAGAAATAAAATATTAAGAAGGTTCCCATTGGGGCAATCGTTCTTTTATAGTTGCATAACTTAGGTTAATTTTTCCTATTTTTCTTAGCGAACTCTGTTTTTTGGGGAAATACCGCAAGTATTTGTCGAAAATCTTTTTATTCTCCTGTTTTCAAATTTGTTTTTAATTGTTATGATTTGAGAATGGATTTTTTATTTTTTGTGGTATAATACTTTAGTGATTTGCAATTTGTAATTACCAACCCTAAACTACGAACTCCTTTTTTCCATTAATCTTTGCGGTTCCCATAAAAAACCGCAAAATATCACATATTTGTTGGCAATCTCTATTAACAGTTTTTTCAAATAAGCGGAGAATTCCTTTGAAACGTGCAATTATCAGCGATATTCACAGTAACCTTGAAGCCCTTGAAGCGGTGTTGGAACACGTTGCTTCACAAAATATTACTGAGATTTATTGTCTTGGTGATTTGGTGGGTTATGGACCAAACCCAATCGAATGTATTGATTTAATGCGGGAAAAAGGGCATATTTGCCTGCTCGGTAATCATGATCAAGCCTCTCTTTTTGATCCGGAAGGATTCAACAACAGTGCCGAACGGGCTATTTTTTGGACTCGCGATCAACTGGAAAATATTCGTGTTCCCGGCGCAAACGAACGTTGGGATTTTCTCAACGAATTACCCCGACTTTACCGCGAAGACGATATTTTGTATGTTCACGGTTCGCCGCGCAATCCGCTCAATGAATATGTTTTTCAGGATGATATTTACAACGAACGTAAAATGGAACGCCTTTTCGCAGTAATTCCCAAATATTCGTTTCAGGGACATACGCATGTTCCGGGAATTTTCACGGAAGATCGTGAATTTTTTACCCCAGACGATATTCATGGAAAATACACCTTGGGCGATAAAAAATTAATGATTAACGTCGGTTCTGTCGGTCAACCGCGTGATCGTGATCCAAGAGCCTGCTATATTGTTCTGGAAGACCTGACCGTAACTTATCACCGAGTTGAATATCCTTTTGAAAAAACAATCGAAAAAATCTTACAAATCAAAGATCTTGATAATTATTTAGGTTATCGGCTTCGGGATGGAAAGTGAGACCGGTCTGATAATTTATTGAACCCACACACACGCACAAAATATTTTATTTTTCTTTCCCAATTTCCTTTGATACCATGCGTTTTACTTTAGGTCAAGAACTTCGTCAAGAGCAAAAACAAATCCTGACCCAACGAATGATCCAATCAATGGAGATTCTTCAGTTGTCGGTGTTGCAACTGGAAGAGCGGATTGATAAGGAATTGAAAGAAAATCCTGTTCTCGAACTGGACATGGAACCTGCGAATCCGGCAGAAAATACCAGTGAAGATACCTTTGGAGAAACCAACACTACAGAAACCGAAGAAACGGAAACAAGTTTTGAATATGAACCGGAAATTCGGTTTGATTCTACTTCTGATTCTAAAGAGGAATTTCAAATTGCGGATGATTTTGCGCAAAACTATTCGGACACTATTGACGAATTACCGGTACGATCACAAAATTGGCTCGAAGATCAAAATGAACGCCGTAATGATGTTTTTGCCAATATTCCGTCGCCCTCCCAAACACTTCAGGATTATTTGATAGAACAACTTGGTTGGTTTGATCTTTCGCCGCCGCTTCGAGTGATGGTGGAGCGGGTGATTAATTATCTTGATCCGAACGGTTATTTTCCTTTTGATCTCAATGATTTTCTTGGTGCGGATCAAACTCCTGAAGACCAAGCTCTTGCGGCGGAGGCATTGGAAGTTGTCCGTAAACTTGATCCGTCTGGTGTTGGTGGTAGGGATTTGAAGGACTGTCTTCTGCTCCAGGTTCGTCCTGAAATGCCCAACAGTGATATTTTACGAATATTGATATCGTCGCATTTGGAAGATATTTCGGCGAACCGATTACCTTATATTGTTCGAGTTACGGGTTTTTCTTTTGAAACGATTCGGGAGGCAATACTGGAACTTCGTCATCTCAATCCGCGTCCGGGTGCTGATTTTTATGCGGAATCATCTGCGGTTATTATTCCTGATGTTATTGTGGAAAAGAATGATGAGGGATGCTATGTTGTTCGGATTGAGGAGGGGCGGCGTTCACAACAACTTCATGTGAGTGGTTGTTATCGGGAGTTAATGAAAAATCGGGGAACGGAAAAAGGGACGCGGGATTATATTAAACAAAAAGTGGGTTCTGCCCAATGGTTAATTGAAGCAATTGAGCAACGCCGAACGACATTACGCAAAGTTTCCCAAGCGATTGTTGATCACCAGATTGATTTTTTTGAAATTGGTCCACATGCGTTGAAGCCGCTCAAGATGCAACAAATAGCGGAAGTTGTTGGGGTTCATATTACGACGGTTTCGCGGGCGTGTGACGAAAAATGGATGATGACACCGCAAGGTGTTTTTCCGCTTAAACGTTTTTTTAGTGGGGCGTTAGCGGCTTCGGATGGAGGTGAAGAGGTTGCTCAGGACGCGGTACGCCTCAAGTTACGGGAAATTATTGACAAAGAAGACAAACGTGATCCGTTAAGTGATGATGCTCTTGTTAAATTACTTGACAGTGCTGGAATCCGTGTGGCACGGCGAACAATCGTAAAATACCGTCAGATTATGAATATTCCAAGCAGCCGAAAACGGAAAATTTGGAATACATAATTGTATTGAACAGTTACAACAAAAAAGCAAAACAAACAAAAATTTTGCTTCAAACTGTTTGTTTTTGTTTTGTAATCTATCAGTGGAATTATTATTTTTACGTATTATTCAGTTCCTCCTCGTCCTGAAAGGGCAGTGGTTAGTTGATAGTTGATAGTGTCGCAAGCGGAAGTATTACCGTTTTGGTATTACTCCGCTTGCGAACTATCCACTATCCACTCTCAACTACTCAATGAGGTTGTTTTGTTCAAAAAAATTAGGTGAAAATGAGTAACTATTCGCAGTAAAAACTTATAAAGTGGACGATTCAACAGTTTTGGTCGATGTTTCGGAGAAACGCCGTTTAGGGAGTAACTGCCATACCGTCATCTTTTACGCCGAGATTTCCCCAAACACCATAAGGACTTGCACCGGAAGTAATAATAGTGGTGGTGGTTGCCGGTAAGGCGATTGTTGTGTCCCGGCTGTTAATCGTATCGGAAATAAATCGAACCGAACCGTCCAGCAATGCGGCATTGACTCCGCCTGAATGCGCACTCGTCGCTGAATGCACACCCCAATTGTAACCGGCATCATTAGCAAAAGCACAGGAAGGTGAATTAGGCGGTAAAACTGTGGTAAAACCCGATACGCTAGGACGACCTTCATTGAAAAACAAACCACGCCAAACTCCACCGGTCGATGGACTATTCAATTTTTTCGTAGTTGTATCAATAGCAGCATTCAGACAATTTGTAATCGGGTCTGTGTGTAAGTCTGCATTGTTACGATTATAAAAACCGCCTTTCACTTCATCGGTTCCTTGTCGGCGGCTGGAAATAGATTCGCTGACGGTCAATGTGTTACTTGTTCCATCGGTGGCACTTGTCAACGTAAATCCATAGATTACCCCAAAGATTCCGCGTTGATCTTCAGCCGGAATGTTTGCATTATTTTGCCAGTTCCTGTAAACGGTATCGCCGCGACAGGTCATAATATTCTGCCTTGCCGAATTTTCGATATTATAATAATTCGGCGAAGCAATATAAGGGTCGGAAGGACATCGTAACGTGGGTATCGGATCACTCAACCAAGGCCAACGTCCTGTTGTAGGATTCGAGTGAGCTCCCGGATAACCTGCGGAAACCCAACCTTCATAGCGTGCTCCTTGCTCCATGTAGGGCATCAAAAGCATGTGAGCGGACGCCAAAGCAAACAGAAGAGTTCCACTTCCATTCGTATTCAAACATCCGGGAGGAAGGGAACTCAGCGTGTCATGGTAATTGTGCAACGCAAGCGAAAATTGTTTCATATTGTTCGAGCATTGCATTCGTCGTGCCGCTTCGCGCGCCGCCTGTACCGCAGGCAAAAGAAGCGCAATCAAAGCACCAATAATGGCTATCACAACGAGTAATTCAACAAGCGTAAACGCAAAAAATCGGCGAGTTAGTCTTAAACTCATAGTAAACTCCTTAAAAAAATAAATTAAAGAAACGTTAATAAAAATTAAATTTGAAACAAAAAAATCGCCATGAAAAACTTACTTTTTCGGACGATCAACGGTAATATCAAATACTTTTGTTTTGGAATCGACGGTAATTGTTAGACCGGATGTTGAAGCATTCGCATATTTTGCGTCAATCAAAGATTCGTTTTGAGGAACATCCATATCGTTGGAACCGGTATTTTCCAGCGGTTTATAAGTTTCGGTAACAGAAACTTTGTATGTTCCCGAAGGAATACCGTCTGTATTTGATAATGTTCCGACAATATAGGTGCCATCAGCGTTGATTTTTCCTTTACTGCGTGTTGTTTCGTTTTCAAACAAGACAGTTCCGCATGGTAATGGAGTTCCGTCATCAGAAAACGTAACTTTTCCGCGAAGCGAACATTTGCCGCTTCCGCAAGCAGTGAATGTCAATACCAACAAACATAGCCCAATCAAAATAAACTTGTTCATAGAAATTCCTTTAACAAAAATGAGTAATAAAAAACTTGAAACAAAAAACAGAAAAATACGTAACAAAACATACTTATAAACACACAACAGAAATTTCGATGAAACATCGTCTTTGCTGTTGAATTTTTAG
>JAITBS010000257.1 GCA_031283515.1 Planctomycetaceae bacterium | reverse complement strand
CATCGGTATTGCGGTTAAGCAACATCATATCCGTCAGGAAGAAATTGATGATTTAGTTGCAGATATTGTTCTTGAGGTGTTCCAACGGACACATGATTTTGATCTTCGGCTTTCCGCATCAAAATCAAAAAGTCCTGAACGTGTAAACCGATCCTCGCCCCAACCTTTACGGTCAAGAGATTCGGCATCAAGATAGGTTCGTCCAACACGATTTGCGTTGCGTAACACTATCGGAAAACACTTGTTACATAAACACTTCTCGTCAATAATAACGTTGCGTTTGCCACAACGCCGACAGGTGCCGCGACGAGGCTTTTTCTTGAATTTTGTAGCCATGTTTATTTCTCCAAAATAGGGGATGTTGAAGTCGCTCACAATTCCATCCGAACACCGTGTACTCATTTCACCACAATAGAATTTGGTGTGTGTCACAAAACTATGAAGTGTGGCTCACAATTTTATTGACTGTTGAAATTTGGGAATTTAGGATTGTTCAGTCGGGAAGTAAATATTAAGATATGAGTAAGTTCACAATAAAACTTTAACTGTGATGAAAAAATCTTATCACTTGATCTTTCACTCACTTTGCTTTATTGAACGCACCATACACACTCCAAGAAATATGCAGAAAAAGCCGAGATTGATTTTCTGCATATTTATAACTCATTATTATAAAAGAAGTTATAACAAGAAAAAATTTTTTATGCACATGCAGAAAAAGCCGACAACTGCATATTACCCATTTTGACAATTGCCTAGACTGTGTATTTTTACACAAAATTTCATAAAATACATAAAAAAACACCCGCCAAAATGAATTGGCGAGTGTCAATTATTAGTAATCTAATAATTATTATGTTTTCTATTAATTATCAAGTATAAACGGAATATCTTCCGCATGTTCCCAAAGAAGCTTAAAGAGGGTTGCGTCAGAATCATTGAGACATCGCGATACGTCATCTTGACGAATTCCGACGCGTTTTGCCAATTCCGCTTGAGTTGGTCGTGGAAGTAAACTTCCGGTAGCATAATAATGATCTTTCGATGCACGAAAATGTTCCTTCATCTCGACAATCAATTTCTCAATATTAGCGGTTCGGTTACCACGTTTGGCATGTTGCCGTTTTGAGTTTTCTTTTACGGAGGGTTCCAACTCCGCCTCAATTAACGTCATGTCCACACTCAATCGGCAGGCATCATCCATTGTTCCCATCGTTTCGATACTGAAACAAAGATGTTCCGGTAACATCTCTTTGACTTGTCTCTGAAGAGAATCAGTTGGTGTTACTAAAACTGCGGTCGGATACTGTGCAAAAAATGTTCTGATTACCGTTACATCACGGCGGTTGATACACCGGATGTAATAAAACTCACGACGCATTTTTCGACCCAACGACCAGACAGTTTCCGGTACTACTTCACGAAACGGTGCGGTCAATCCCAGTGATTCACCGATACGTTGTACTAATATTGGTACAACAATATCCCAAGTGAATAACTCTTCCGGTTCTACCGGATTGAGACCGCATTCGCAACGATAATAGGCTCGACGTATTCCGTTTTGAGGACTTTCGTGCCATATTACTTCACCCAAATCACAACACTCATCACAATCGTAACTGGTAGCGAAGGAACCGGGGCAAAGGATACCTGTATCAATAAGCCCCTGAATATTCATGTGTCCGTATCTCTGAGCCGTCAACGGAAACCTGTCCTGTGACCAATCCAGAACGATGTCCAACATTTCTTTGGGAGTAGGAATTTTCTTCTTGAGCATGTTCAATTCTCCATTCTTTAAGGTAATAATGAGCCTTTTCAACGCGATCAGGCTGTTGATTTTTTAACGTACAGGTAAAGGGGGGACCGATCTCAAAAGTTAATGTTCGCGGTTTTCCTTGATCGGCACAAAGGAAAACGAAACGAAAACGGGCTCTTTTAACAACAATCCTCTGGTGATTGACGGCATCGCCTAGACCTTCAAAAGCAAATTCCCGTACAGACTTAGAACCTTTGGCAAAATAGCCGACAGTATAATCGGTTCCCCAACTGAAGGTGATACCATTGACAAAAACCTGAAGGTTATCGTCCGGTGAGATTGTCAGTTTGAAATTCGGATCAAGTAACATCGACAAATCAAATGGTTTTTCCTTATCTTCCGGTGCATCAACACCAAGAATATGTTTCAGAAAAATCCCTTCGAGTGATTCCTTGATTCGTTTCGGAAGTTTCGCGGACAACTCCGATGTTCCCTCAATACTGTTGTAGGCAAACACAACCTCAAAAGTTTGACGGATTGTTTGATGTACAAGAAGTCGGTCATTATCATGAACCAGTGAATCATGTACATAATCGTCAGGATGAGCGAAAAAATAATAAACACCGTTTGGGCGAACCGCCATTTCAACAGTGCAAGTGTAACCGCGTCCCTGCGTTGTTTTCAAAAGTGTTTCAATATCCTCTTCGAGTTTGTTACGGATATTGATGTCGAATGTTGGTTCCATTTTCGGCAAGTCCAATCGTTTACGCCACCATGTAAGCGAGTCCACTTCAAAAAATTGGACGGCGTGTTCAAAAATGTCACGGTAATGGAGCCATGCCGAAAGTGATTTGGTGTAAAGGCTTTTCTGCGACTGGAAAAATTCGTTCCAAGATTCGTCGTATTGAAACGACGCAGCCGCTTTGCTGAGTTCTTCCATACCTTGCTCACAAGCAAGAGAATGGATGTACCGAAGAGCAATCTCCGCCTGATCACGCTTATTCGGCGGTAACTCATCGAACAACTTTTGTAAGTCGGCAATGTCATTCCGTTTCAAATTATTCCACGGAACTTGTTCGACATCGGCTCCAAACGATTCAAAGAAC
>JAITBS010000202.1 GCA_031283515.1 Planctomycetaceae bacterium | reverse complement strand
CCGTTCCGGTAAAAACTTTTGTGATGTCATGTTTCCAATAAGTTTCACACTCAGAATTTACAGATCAGCGGCAAATTCGTCCAACGACGAACAACTCACCGCGTGAATAACCAATGACTTTAACGCGATTAGATCGGTTCGTTGATTGAGTGAATCAACGATATTCTTGGGAACTTTTCCAAATCTATCACTCAAGATGTCTAAAATCATGTTGACACATCCTTCCAATTGACCGATTGCTTTACCACGTGTTTCACCGCGTGCTTCACCGATTTCGATTCCTTCTTGTACAATTCCTTTTTTAATAGTAGTAGCCATTTCAAGACCCTCCGTTCCGGTAAAAACTTTTGTGATGGTTTGAGTAACTTCTTCCGAAGTTAAAACATGTGTCCAAGTACAATATCGTGTAATACTGGTTGTTAAATCCAATGTATGTTGTCTTCCCAAGTCTGCGATTTTGACACGTTCCAGAATGTTACCTAATTGAATCCCGAATGTTCCATCGGTTGCCCGTTTAAGGGATTCGGCAATAGCTTGAGTTTCTGGTTTTCCGGGCAAATTGTTGTAGGGGAACCGTTTCATGTTAATCACGATAACCCTGAATTGCGGGACAATAAATCGGAACTCATCGGGGATTTCATCAAAAACATCATGAAAGAACAGTTCCTCATTAATATCTTCATTTCCATTATATAAAAGGATCATCAATGGAATAGATGGTCTGTAACTTGTCGAATAACCTGTTGCAGTCCAACCAGAGTATAAAGATATAAAACAATGAGTCCCAATCTGAAGCGGAACAAGCCGATTGGGTTTAGATTTATGTTCTAAAAAAATTAGGACTTCCGAATTTTTTTTCGCATCACGTAAACGTGCGGTAAACGCTACATCCAAAATCACTTCTTTGAGTTCACTACTCAGGTAATGTGTTTGAGCCGCAACCAAATGGTCTAAACGAACATGTTGGGCAACAATAGGATCCGCGTAATATTTTAAAAAATCAGCGGCGTACAACGGATTACCAACAGTTTTTTTGGCGAACCGGTCATGCGGATTATTTAATCTGTCCATTTTCCGATTCATGTTATTTTCGGTTACACTTTTAATTGAGGTGTTGACCATATATTGATGTTTTTCCGTTATATTTTCTGTAATTTTGATATTTAATTTTAATTTGACGGGGACATTTTAGATGTGAACAACTGAAATTGCAAGCGGGTGAGGCGGGTCAGTTTGAGGTCAAAAGTAATTCTGGTTTGCTCAAACAATAAAATATTTGTAACTTTTATGGTCATTCACATAAATTTAAAAAAGGCAGGCAACTTTTTTTCGTAGAGGTTTTCACTTGTGATCATGTCAACAGGAATCAACGATGAACCAATAAATACTTTATTGTCCATCGTCTATCGGTAACACGATATTTGAACACGAAATATTGACTATATTTATGAAAACGAAAATTGCCTACCTTTTATAATTTTGCGAAACGGTTAGTTCATCTGAATATTTATCTGGAATATTTACCTGAAAACTCAGATGCGGAAACGCTCTCGGAACACTAGAATTTCGAGAGTTTTTCAATGAGATCGACCGCACGGCAACTGTAACCCCATTCGTTATCGTACCAGGACAGGATTTTGACGAGGTTATCGCCGACAACACGAGTCCATTCCGGCACGAAAATGGAGCTGTGCGGATCACCGATGATGTCGGTGAGAACGATGGGGTCTTCGTTGTAAGCGAGAATTCCTTTCATTCTTCCTTCGGCGGCTTCTTTCACGGCGGCATTTACTGCGTCGGCGGTTACCGATTTATCGGTCTGGACGACAAGATCAACACAACTTCCAGTTGGAGTTGGAACTCGGAGAGAATAACCGGTTAATTTGCCTTTTACTTCAGGAATTACTTCGCCCACTGCTTCGGCAGCACCGGTTGTTGTCGGAATAATATTTAAAGCGGCGGCACGACCACGATAAATATTTTTATAAGGAATATCCAATACGACCTGATCATTGGTGTAAGAGTGAACGGTGGTCATTAAACCTTTGACAATACCGAACTTCTCTAAAATAACTTTGGTAACAGGAGCAAGACAGTTTGTTGTACAACTGGCGTTTGAAACTGTTTTTTGGGAAGCGTTTAATTTGTCGTCATTAACGCCGCAAACACAGGTCAAATCTGCTCCTTTTGCGGGTGCGCTGATAACCACTTTTTTGGCACCTGCGTCAAGATGTGAATCAAATCCGGCTTTATCGTCGGATTTTTTAGCGGTGAAGCGGCCGGTACTTTCGAGGACGATTCCGGCACCGATTTCACCCCATGGCAATTTTGCCGGTTCTTTTTCGGCGTAAATCCGAATTTTTTTGCCGTTAACGATGATATTTTGATCATCATGACCGACTTCGGCTTTGAGTCGGCGGTGAGTGCTGTCATATTTGAGCAGTGTTGCGAGTGTTTTGGTATCGGTAAGATCGTTGATACCAACAACATCAAACTTATCCGGTGTTTCTAACATCCGGCGGAACACAAGACGACCAATACGACCAAAACCATTGATCCCAACTTTGATGGACATGGAAAATTCTCCTTTTAGATTTAAGTATAGTAAAGGGAAATAAGTAACATGAAAATTGTTCCCAACGCCCACAACGTTCGCTCATAACGTTCGTCCGCGACGTTCGGTTCAACATTTTACAATCGTTATTATTGTATCCGCTGTTCAATCAAATTCAACGGGGGAGGAGAATTTCATTAGTCAACCGTAATTACAACACAAACCGTAAATACAATATAAACGCTATTTTATTTTGTGTTAACTTATCCGCTCGGAACTATCGGCTAATTTAATTCCAATCCGATTGGGCAATGGTCACTACCCAATATCTCAGGATAAATAAGGGCATTGTTTACGCTGGGTATTAACCGTTGAGAAATCAAAAAGTAATCAATACGCCAACCGGTGTTGTTTGCGCGGGCGTTGCTTCGGAAACTCCACCAGGTGTAAGCGTTTTCGAGATCAGGATACAGTGTTCGGAATGTATCCGCCAATCCGATGTTCAGTAATTCCGTCATCTTACTGCGTTCCTGATCGGTAAATCCGGGGTTGTTGTGATTGGTTTCGGGATGCCGCAGGTCGATCTCCTGATGAGCAACATTGAAATCACCACAAACAATAATCGGTTTCTTTTTGTCGAGTTTCTTCAAATAGGCACGGAAATCGTCTTCCCACTCCATCCGATAATCCAATCGCACAAGTTCTTGGCGGGCATTAGGAGTGTAAACATTGACCAGTATAAATTTCTCCATTTCCAGCGTAATCACGCGTCCTTCCTGATCGTGTTTCGGAATACCAATACCATAACTTTCTTTCAACGGTTTCAAACGGGAAAATACAGCAGTTCCCGAATATCCTTTTTTCGATGCACTGTTCCAGAACTGAAAATAATCGGAAAGATCGATTTCCGCCTGTCCTTTTTGCATTTTTATTTCCTGAAGACAAACAATCTCCGGGTTCAACCGTTTGATAATATCCAGAAAACCTTTACCCAAACAAGCCCGTAAGCCGTTCACATTCCACGAAATCAGTCTCATTGATCACTGTGTAAAAAAACCGGATTCATTCAGTAATTACCGCAAACGCTAATAACTTAAATGACTCAAAATATTTATTTTAACGGATTTATTTTAACAGATTTAACTGTTACGGTCAACCGATGTTCCCGATTTCACAAGTTGGGGCATTTTCCGGCAAAAAATCAAAAACTTTGTTTGCGGCTACTGGACGATTTGATTTTTTCCGATAAAATAATCCGTAAGTTTTTTTTCACTGGAAAATCAATAGCTTTCCAATAATTTTATTACACAAAGTTAAGAAAGGAAAAATTCGTGGTCAAATTAACACTTCGGGAAAAAGAGTCAATTCAGGATGCTGTTCGACGTTTTCGTAAATTAATTGAACGGAGCGGAATTAAAAAAGAAATGAGACGGCGTGAACATTTTGAGAAACCAAGTGAAATCAAACGCCGTGCTAAACTTCGAGCCATTCGCAGAACAAAACATCTTCAACGACTTGTTCTCAATCCCCGTTTGGCGGCAACACAATAGGTTTCGTTACGATACATATTAAGTTAAGTGTAAGTCCTTGATTCTCAACACTTAATTCGCCGATATTGACGAGTTACAGAAGTTGCGTATTTACCATTCCGATCCGATAGTTACGAAACGTTGTGAAACAATTTACCTCAACGCCAAAGGTTGACGACCAGATAAATTCATGAATTGACAGATCTCAATATCAAAAAACGATTCGCTCTCATCTTCATTTGTATGAACAAAGCGGTCTTGAAACATTCCAACACCATGATACCTTTATCGTCTTCAAGGTAAATTGGGTGCGTACAAATCGTCTATGAAACAGGAATTTCGCATTCATCCTCCGGCTTTTATTAAGGAAACAAGCGAAACAATTGTTAAGTGAACCGGTATTTGTCGCACTCTTAGCCGTGTTGAAGTTTTTGTCAAACGTCTCGGCATGATAGAAAAACAGGAGGACTATCTTAAAAAAACTCGAACCTGTTATCAATTCGGTATCTGACGGTAAAACTCATTTGTATTTTATGATTGACAAAAAAATAAAACTCAATCGAATCACTAATGAACCTAAAATTTCAAACATTCAAAAAGAAACAAATTATGGCAACATAATGTATAACAGAAAATTACCAATAGGCATACAAGATTTTGAAAAACTCCGTTTAGGTGAAAATGTGTATGTCGATAAGACGTCATACATTTATCAACTTGCCGATACAGATACGTCTTATTTTCTTAGCCGTCCTCGCCGATTTGGTAAGAGTCTTTTTCTTTCCACACTCAAAGCATATTTTCTCGGTAAAAAGGAACTCTTTGACGGTTTGGCAATTGATGAGTTAGAAAAAGATTGGTTGGAATATCCTATTTTTTATATCGACTTAAACAAAGAAGCCTACCAAAATGAACAAGTACTCAATGATGTTCTTGATGAGATTTTGAAACAATATGAATCGGAATGGAATGTTACTAATATTGCCGCAAGACTTTCATTACGTTTTGATAATTTGATACAAACCGCTTACAAAAAAACAAGACGTAAAGTAGTTGTTTTGGTGGATGAATATGATAAACCGTTGATCAATACCTTGAATAATACAGAAGTGAATCAATCCATTCGTGAATTATTAAAAGGCTTTTACGGAGTTCTGAAAAGTGCGGATGCGTATTTGCGGTTTGTTTTTCTTACGGGAGTTACGAAATTTTCCAAGATTAGTGTTTTCAGTGATCTGAATCACTTGAAATATATTAGTCAGAACAAAAAATTAGCCGGTATTTGCGGCATCTCCGAAACAGAATTAACACAATATTTTCAACCGGAAATCCGGTTATTGTCCGAACAAATAAAATTGTCTTACGATGAA
>JAITBS010000193.1 GCA_031283515.1 Planctomycetaceae bacterium | reverse complement strand
ACATGTTGACCGCCTGGTCCACTTGCACAAAATCTGTCCAACCTGTAATCCTCTGGTTTTAATTCTATTTCTACATCTTCTGGTTCTGCCATTACTGCAACAGTCGCCGCTGATGTGTGTATTCTGCCTTTTGTTTCTGTTTCTGGAACTCGCTGAACTCTATGACCTCCGCTTTCAAATTGCAATTTGCGAAAACAACTCTCGCCGTCAACACCCAAAACAATTTCCTTAAAGCCGCCTAACTCTGTCGGATTAAGAGATAAAACCTCAACCTTCCAACCACAACTCTCGCAATACCGCTTGTACATTTCATACAAATCACGAGCAAATAACGCCGCCTCCTCGCCGCCAGTACCAGCGCGTATCTCCAAAACTAAACTAGCTCGATTCGCATCCGCGCCGCCTACCGTCATGTCAAGCAACTCATTCCACAACAACTCGCGTTCCCCGCGCAACTCCGGTAACTCAAGCTCCGCAAGCTCGCGCATCTCAAGATCAGAACCCTCAAGCATCGACAACGCATCTGTTATCTGCTCATTCAATCGCTTAAAACGACGATACTTCGTCGCCATCTTCGCTATCATCCCATGCTCGCGAGCTACACGCTGCATCCTAGACGAATCGCAAAGCACCTCGCTAGACGACATCAAACGCTCAAGTTCGTCAAAACGATTAAGCGTATCCTCAAGCAATTTCTTCATAAAAAATTAAATTAAATAAACTTTGCATAACTATTCCGTAGGCAATCATTGATCGGTAATTGCTTCGACTGAATTGTTACTTTTTAGGGGACATTGGAGACGCACTAAATTAAAATCTAGGATTAAAGAGGCGTGCAAAAATGAATTTTACAAGTTTGACAAAACTATGTAATTCCATTCACTGTAAAATCCTTGTTGTTTATATAGAGTGAATTAAATGTTGACGGAAACAAAAAATTGACACCAACGCCAAACGTAAATATCAAGACGCGGAAAAAAAATACACAAGACACATTATCATAACATCATAACAAAAAATCAAAATTCAACAACCTGTTCCGAAAAAATTGAATTTTTAGAGATGCCCAACTCTCAACTACTCTCGGTCATTGACAATAAAAGTGAGGTATGTAATAATCTGTGAAAATGTAATTACTGTTCTTTTTGATTATTTCCAATGCCTTTTGAACGACTTTTTTCCTCTAACATCGAAAATACTACCAATAAAGCGGTTTCTGCCTTGCAAAAAGGACAAATTATTGTACTTCCAACAGAAACTGTTTATGGGCTTGCAGTTCGGGCATTCGATGAGGCGGCGGTTCAACGTCTGATCCAATTAAAAAACCGCTCGGAAAATCATCCGTTTACGTTGGCATTTTCGGGAATTGAATCCATAAACGATTTCATACCGGAAATGGAACCTTTGGCACAACGTTTGATACGGCGTTGTTTACCAGTCAGTCTTGTTTTAGATATTCCGTCTCGCGACAGTGATTTTTATCTTTTACCGCCAACTGTTCAAAATGTAGTATCGCAAACAGTTTCTCAAAAGAAAACAGTTTGTTTCCGTGTTCCCAATCACCCCTTGACAATGCGGGTTTTATCGCAACTGAACGAACCGATTATTTTGACCAGTGCTAACCGAACCGGTCAAGGTGAAAAATCGACTGTTGACGAAATTATTACAGAATTAGGAAACGGCATTGATTTGGTCGTTGACGATGGTCATTCCGAAACAATCGCTTCTACAATTCTTAGGGTTTCGGAGGGACAATATTCTGTTTTGCGTGACGGTGCGCTCAAACGGGAAACGCTCGAACGGTTGACGGCACGAATGATCTTGTTTGTCTGCACCGGCAACACCTGCCGAAGTCCAATGGCAGAAAGAATTTGCGAACATCTCATCGCACAACGTTTTCATTGTTCGCTTGATCAACTGGAAGAACATGGAGTTGTGGTTCTTTCGGCGGGAGTTGCAGTTGGTTGTTCGGCACCGGCGAACCCGAATGCAATTGAAGTACTTCGACACAAAGGGCTTGATCTGACGGATCATTGTTCGCAACAGCTGAACGAAACACATGTCCGGTTTGCCGATCACATTTTTGCGATGACGCGGAATCACCGAGAGACGATTCTTTCACTTTGGCCCAGTGCGGATATGCGTTTGAATGTTCTTCGTGCTGATGGTGGTGACATTGCGGATCCTTTTGGGTGTTCGGAAAGCGTTTATGCGACCTGTGCGTGGCAAATTGAATTGGAAATCGACAAACGTCTTGACGAAATTTTATAACGATAAAATTTTATAGTGATAAAATTTTATGATACGAGATGGTTATACGTTATTGGAAGTTCTGATGGCGACAGCGATTCTTCTTCTTGGGTTGAGCACTGTGTTGGGGATAATGCGATCAACTCATCAACGATCCATTGCGGCTGCTGATTTGGCGGATGCCCAACTTGCGTGTCAAACTCTTCTCAACGAACTTCTGGCTCAACAATCACGGATTAAACCGGTTCCGGCAAAACCGATTGAAGGACTGCCGGACTGGAATATTTCAGTCACCGTGTATCCGGCAGCAAAAACCGGACTTTTTGTCGTGCATATTACCGCACAAAAAATCGATCTCCATACCCAAAAACCTACCGGAATAATGTATCAATTATTTCGGTGGGTTTCCCAAGACCGTATTGAAGTTCCGGAAAGTAGGGAAATCATTGAGGGCACTGATCTTTTTGAAGAACCATTTTAATTGAAAATCAGGTAATATACTTCCGGTTGTCATTCCATTGATATTTTCAGTTGCCGATGTTTCTGAAGAATACAACTATTGTAATGATAATATTTTTCCGAAGAACAATGATTATAGCTGTTTATTAACCGCTTGAACAATCCGCAGATTATGCTGATTTTCATCGATTCTTTTTGAATATAATTCCCATGCCTTTAGTTTTGTTTGTTTGTTTTTCGTATGTTTTGTTATTTTGTCTATTTTATATTCTCAAAAAATAATCTGTGTAATCTGTGTAATCTGCGGACTAAAAATCTGACAAATGTTACATTCTCAGCGGCTCTGTTGATAAAAAATAGACAGTTACCAATGATATTGTTACCGTGAATACCAACCACGATATAATTTCTGAATAAAAGAAAACGGACTTTTTTTTTCGGTGGTTGTTGAAGTATTTTTTGAAGCGTTCACTATTGATTTTGTCGGAGCGGTACTGAAAACAGGGGTTATTTTTGGCGAAACCGGCTGTTCTAAAATAATCCCTTCACGTTTGCAAAGAATTTCCAACCCCGTCTGAAAATAAATGAAACGCCGTTGTTTCTCTAGAGTCACTGATTTACGATAAACACCGTAAAAAATCCGGCTTGGCAATATTTTTTCATCACGCAACCGAATAATATTTTCACAATATTCTTTTTCGGCATTGGTTTTGGCGTAAAGTGTTGAAATCAGAATATCTGCTGTCATGTTTGTATTATTTTCCATATCGTCTGTTTGCGCAAACCCTTGTAGAACAAGAAAAAACGCGGTTAATCCGCTAAAAATCAGTAATCGGAACAGCATAATAAATTTTGTTGAAAAACAGAAACAATTTGAAGCGTAATAACGATTATTCAGATTTATCGGAAAAATCGTTAAAGTTTTTCAGAGTATTTTTATAAAATGATCATTTTTTCGGTAATATACTTTACCTTGTCTTAAATAGGTCATTTTTTTACCGTGTAAAGTGTAGTTGAAAGTTGAAAGTTGAATGTGGAAAGTTGAATGTGGAAAGTTTGCAAGCGTCTTATTGACTGAAGCGTTTTGAATCCTCATACGAACTCTCTACTCTATCTCACTCTTTCAGGACTTTACCGTAGGTTGTGCTGTGATCCACCTACGGTTATGCACCTCACACTCCTTGCAGGGTTAAGATCGCAAACAAAAATTCCACTGAAATATTACAAAAAAAAATCCTATTTCCGGTATTGACATGTTTTAATTTGTCTGTACAATATTGAGACAATAAATTCCGTTTTTTAATTTCCATTTTTGGAGACCAAATTACGTTTTAAAAAATAAATTGCCCGAATTTTTGTTCGGGTGTTAAAGAAATCGAGTACGTCAACTATTACAAAATCGCTTAGGCGAACTGTAATTTTTTACATGACAACCGGATTTTCCGGGTAAAAAATTACTTAACACTGAAAAGTTACGTGGCTTCCGTTAAGGGAGCGTCGCGTTCAGTGTTGTGGTTATTATTCAGCGTTACATTTTAACATGTAATGCACCACTTTTGTCGGTGGGAATAAGCCTATTTTTGTAATCGTGTCGCTCCTAAATCTAAGAGCGATATTCTGTTGCCGTTTCTCGGCGTTGCGTTTTTTTCCACTTTGTAACCCAAACAGATTATTTGTTATGTAATCTGTTTAAATTTTCAATACCTTTATTTTAAACCGAAGTTCCGGGTCTG
This sequence comes from Planctomycetaceae bacterium, assembly GCA_031283515.1. Lineage (GTDB taxonomy): Bacteria > Planctomycetota > Planctomycetia > Pirellulales > Thermoguttaceae > WRKP01. Next base: position 286 of record JAITBS010000193.1, on the reverse strand, counting down.
ATTTTTGCTAACTCCTTTTATCCATTCAACTTATCAAAAAATTGCATGGTTCAATCTGCCTACAGTGTAATGGTTTAGGGAGAGTGTTCGGGTTTTATGGTTTTAATTTGTTTCAGTAATATTTTTTGAAAGGGAGTGGGTAAGGTTGTTGTGTTGAAGGTGATGTCTTTTTCGTTTGCCATTTGACAATCATTTTTACAAATGGTCGCAAGAGTATTCAGTATGGTTTGAAAACTTTGTACCCGTTCGGTAATCACCGTGATTTTTTCTTCGTCATTCGATTTTG
>JAITBS010000010.1 GCA_031283515.1 Planctomycetaceae bacterium | reverse complement strand
GATAAATTAAAAGCGCTGCAAAAAGAAGGCGAAAGCGGACGCAAAAAAATTAACGAATGGACGCGTTACGCGACAATCTTAATCTGCATGTTCCAAAGTCTTTTTTACGTTTTGGCGCTTGGCAATCAAAGCGTTACCGGAGTTGTCGGCGGAGTTTATAACGACGCATTACTCTATCAAGATAAAACTTTACCGTTAGCGTGGGTTTTCACGGCAGTTATGGTAATGACCGCCGGAACGGCATTTCTAATGTGGCTAGGCGAACAAATCGACGAATACGGAATCGGAAACGGCATAAGTCTTTTAATCATGGCAGGTATTATCGCAAACTTGCCCGGAGCTTTGACAAGATCAAGCGAAAATGCAGTGCTAGGATTCAGCTCGGGAACTGCAAATCTGGGAGTTGACAAAATGCTATTGCTTGCAGCGTTGTTCGTTGCGGTTGTTGTCGGCGTGATTTATATCACCAAAGGACAACGCCGAATCCCGACGCAAAGTCAAAAGCACATTCGAGGACGTCAAACTTTCGGCGGAGGTCGTCAATATTTACCGTTAAAGGTTAATCAAGCGGGCGTTATGCCGATTATTTTTGCGAGCAGCTTGTTGCTTTTCCCGCAAGTTATTTTCAGTTATCTCGAAACAATGACCGGTTCGGGAGTTATTCATACGTTTAATAACATATTCCAGAGACAGACTTATACTTACGTCCTTTTGTTTATCGCTTTGATTTTCTTTTTCTGTTATTTCTGGACTGCCGTAACGTTCAATCCGAAAGACATTGCGGAAAACCTTAAAAATCACGGCTCGTTCATTCAAGGACGACGACCCGGAAACGCAACAGCGGCTTATCTCGAAAAAGTGATGAAATACATAACTTACGTCGGCGCTTCGTTTATCGCGTTTATTGCCGTGTTGCCAAATATTATTTCATCGATACTAATACCCGATAATTTTATGCTGGCAAATTTTTTCGGCGGAACAAGCTTGTTAATCGTCGTGAGCGTAATTATCGACCTAGTTGACAAAATCGACAGCCATCTAGTAATGCGTAACTACAAAGGATTATTAGAACATAGCAAATAAGTTTTTACCTTTTACAAACCCAAAAACCATGAACAAATTTTTTACAATTAGCGGCGTTTCGATTTTGATGTTATTTTTTGCGGCAATATGTATAGCAGAGGATAACGCTTTGCTTACTATTCCGATTCGAGATATATCAGATGTGCTTACAACAGATAATATTTCCTCCGACGAGAAATATGTAGTTGCTGTAAATAATAGAGCGGCTTGTGTTTGGGAGATTGCCACCGGAAAAGAATTGCATCAATTGGGAGGAGATGCGTGTGTTATGACAGTTTTATTTTCGCCAGATGGAAAGAAACTGATTACGGCAAATTTCGACGGTACAGCCCGAATTTATGATACTGTAACCGGAAAAGAATTACTGATATTAAAAGGACACAAAAGAGTTTTGTTTTCAGCCGTATTTTCTCCAGATGGAAAACTCGCCCTAACAACTTCAGGTTCAGAGGAGGACTGTTCCGCCAGAATTTGGGATGCAAAAACCGGAGAAAAATTACACGTTTTACAAATTGTTACGGAGCAAAACAAATTTTCATTAATGTATGGTGCTTTTTTTTCGCATGACGGAAAACTAGTTTTAACTCGTTCCTTTGGTAAGCCTTCAATGACAATATGGGATACGCAAACTGGGGCAAAATTACAAGAACCTATAGGACGAATTGGGCTTCTTGCACGTATTGATTCTCCGGCAATATTTTTTGAAGGGAAACTTTTATTGAGAGATACGTCAACCAATGTCCGAGTTTGGGATACCATATTAGAAAAGGAAATAAACGTATTTGACGTGCAATTAACTGGTCCTGGTTCAGTTCTGTTTTCTCCTGATGGTAAGTTGATCGCAGTAACGGATTATAAAACGCCAGCAATTATAGACTCCAAAACAGGAAAAACGTTAAAAAAATTAGAAGGACATACTGAGATGGTTTTATCGGCGGCTGAATTTTCACCAGACGGAAAACTAATTCTTACCTCAAGTTACGATTGCACAGCACGAATCTGGGATGCCGCAACCGGAAAAGAATTAAAAAAAATCGAAGGACATACCAAAGCATTAAATTCCGCCAATTTCTCAAAAAGTGGAAATCTCATAATGACAAGAAGCTGGGATAATACGGCAAAAATTTGGGAAGTTTCAAAATTATTAAAAAATAAAGAACAATCGTTGTAACTAACTATCTATTTAAAATGTGATAATTGCATTACACGAAAGAGAAAAATTCCTACGCCCTGAAAGGGCAATGGGTTAAAACTTAGTTGTCCTTTCTGGGCGTAGGATTTTTTTCTTTTTTACGAAACGATTGGTTATCAAATTTTAAATTGATAATATATCAGTGGAATATTTGTTTTGTCTGTTGAGTCGCATTTTTAAGGGACTTTAGGGACAAAAGGGACATTAGGGACGTCGTTGTTTGGAATCGGAAATTAAAGACTCAAAAATATTGTTCTTGAGTCTTTTAAATTTGATTTAAACCAAAACGTCCCTTTTGTCCCTAATGTCCCTTAAAAAACTACAACTACTACAACTAATACAACTAATACAACTAATAA
>JAITBS010000004.1 GCA_031283515.1 Planctomycetaceae bacterium | reverse complement strand
CTTCGTTGTACGGAATCTCCCATATTGGGGCATTCGCAACGATTTGGGCGGTGAAATTGGCACTCCATGCGACCAATTCCGAATCTTTTCTGGGAATGTAATCTGACATAATTATCTCTAGGTTAATGAAAAAAACTTGTTTGTAAATAGGAACGGACGCTCCGTTCCTAATAACGAATGTTCTGTCCTCAAGAACGAATGCTCCGTTCTTGGGAACGAACGCTCCGTTCTTGGGAACGGAAGTTCCGTTCTTGGGAACGGAAGTTCCGTTCTTGGGAACGGATGTTCGGTTCTCGGGAACGGAAGTTCGGTTCTCGGGAACGGAAGTTCGGTTCTTGGGAACGGATGTTCCGTTCTTGGGGACGGAAGTTCGGTTCTCGGGAACGGCTGTTCGGTTCTTGGGGACGGATGCTCTATTTGGAGGAATATTTGGCAGTTATGGAATAATTTGTGTAATGGTTTTACGTTATGGCAAACTAACAGCAATGCCATCATCAACTTGTGTTAATGGATAAAGAACATTATCGGGGTTTGTTGTTAACGGCAAACCGCGAACGGAACCATCACCAATCAAAAAATTACAGATTCCCGAATGCCAACTGCCAAATCCGTAAATTCCGCCGGTGCTGGTATCTGTTGTTCCAACCGTTATCGTTGGTTGAATAGAATTTTGCGTTGCATTATCCATGAAATCGTTTGGACGGCATAAGGCAATTGAAGCTTTGATATTTCTTGCCGCTCCAACTGCGTAACGACCTGCTGCCAAATAAGTCATGTCAGCTGAATTGGCAATATTTGAGTCATTTTGATTTCCTTTGGAAAATCCCAAACGACCAACCGGAATATGTTTTTCACCGAGAATCAACTGATTGGAGGTTCCGTCCTGCCAATAGGACATATTATCACGTGGATTCCAATAATTGAATACTCCTAAATTTCCGTCACCTCCATTGATTAGAGCTACACGAAACGGACCTTTCTGTTTATTATAATGATCGGAAGAATTTGATATGTAATAAAGATGCCAATAATGATTCGTCGTACAAATACAAGGAACCGCATAGTCGCCAAGTGGACCGGGTTCGTCTGTTGAAGCGGTTGTTCCCTGAAAAATCGAATCAGAACCTCCTGATCGTCGTGTTGGGCAACGATACGGCGAAACAGCAGCAAAACCTTTTTGTTCATCATCAGAAAATCGTCCCCACCACTGAATCGTTCCTTTATCTGTGTAACCGGTAGCAGTCTTATCTCCGTCAACGTGGACAACAACATCGAAACCTTTTCGTGCTAATGTTCCTGTAGGAGAATCTTTACTACCAATCAAGTCATAAAGAGATTGTTGTTCGATAAAGGGATAGATTAAAAGAAACAAGGAAGCCCTGCATACTCCCTCTGTTGTGGAACCGAGAGTAATCGGTGGTAACCCACTCCGAGTGTCATGGAAATTGTGAACAGCAATGCCTATTTGTTTCAGATGATTCGAACACTGCATTCGTCTTGCGGCTTCACGCGCCGCCTGAACCGCCGGCAACAGAAGAGCAATTAACACGCCGATAATCGCAATTACCACAAGAAGTTCGACCAACGTGAAGCCGAATGAAGTGGCTCGAAGAAGTTGAGTGATGTTTTAAGTAATGCGTTTTGAACGTGAAAACTTCCCTCTATAGAGCCCCCCCCCCCCCCCTGCTTTTCCTGGACTATCCATTTTAACATTGGAATTTTCACCAAAAAATTCCCCAAAAACACAACCAAACATTTTAATACATTTTCCATTTTCAGACTCCTCATTTTATAAGGTTTCTTTGACATAACCGTGATTCGTTTACCATGACAACATAGTAATTAAGACGTAATACGGTTTAAACGAATCAAATTTATACATAAAACCCCATTGGAAGTCAACAGGGGATTTTGCCTTTTTTCCCCCGAAAACAAAAAAATCGTAATTATTTCCCAAATTCCAAAAACTTTTCTGAATACAACCCATGCTTGTTGTCTGTTCTCTTTTTGTTTGCTTCCTTATTTCGTTTGTTTCGTCATTCTCAAAAAAATAATCGGCGAAAATCGGCAGACTCAATATCAGTGAAAATCTGCGGACACAGTTGATCAAAAGAGACCGTTACTTTTAGGGTTGTGAACCGCGAATCCATGATTGTTGTGATTTGTTTGTTGGTTCCGGCGGCGGCGATGGTAAGGGTTGTTGCTGCGGTACGGGTGAGACGGTCAAGGGTTGGGAAGTTAGGGGTACTGTTGAAGCGTCTTCTTTTCGGGGCGGTGTTTTCCGCTGATACGTCTCAAATTTTCGTATCGGCGATGCCGGAAGATAAGCAACTATTCGGCTTAAAACCGGCAATGAAAGATGAAGCCGTAAAATAGCAGAATGGAAATTTTCGTTTGGTGTTGCCTCACGGCGATAACGTTCCGCTTCGGCAAGAGGTAAGGTGTGAAGTGTTACTTCAATCGCAACCGGTAATCCGCCATGTTCCAAGCTTTCCCATGAGTCACTCCACTTCAAACCATCATAATACCGAAATCGGCAACTCACCACTTCTGGAGCTTGCAGATAGGTTCCTTCGGTTGTTTGGGTGTTGAAGTCGGGCGTTTCAAAATCAATTTCCCGACGCACAAGTCCATGAGAATGCTGAAAATCATAAAAAACCGTTTTGAGTTCCGCAGCGCGTGGTGTTGTGGTTTGTATTTCTCCCAACAGAGCCTGACGCGGCTGGGGAACTGTTGTTGTTACGAATGGGTTAATCTCAATAACATCTACCCTCAATATTTGCAATGTACCACTCAAACCAAATCGCCGAACATCATCATCGCCGATTGAATTTTCAAGCGGATGAATCGGGTCCTGAATCGCCGCTTTCAGGTCATCTTCCAGAAGTTGCGCCAGAGAACGGACAAGTTGCGAACGTTCCGCCAATCGTGTTCCTTGCATCTGTGATTTGGAAAAAAGCGAAATAATATTCCAAAGCATCCCAAGCAAAACAACAAACAACGCCAATACCAGAAGAAGTTCTAAAAGTGTAAACCCTTTTATGATACGTCTTATCACCATTATCGAATGGGCAGGTATTAATAGTTAATATAGTTAATATCGTTGAAACAGCACTCGAGCAGATTATTATAGATGAAAAAAACAAAAAATAAATGATATCGTGAACAAAAATAAAATAACCAATTTATAACAGATTTTAACCCTACCTGTTGCGTAGGACCGGCTTAGTTGCCCTTTCAGGACGAAAGAAAATAGAATCAATCATCGGGAAGGTTATCAAAAGAGACGGTTACTAAAAAATCTGGTCAAGAATACAACGGAGTATAATTACTCATTGAGGTTGAAATGGGTCGATTTTCATCTTCAAAATAAATCACTCCCGGTAATCGAATCGCAAGCGGTTTGGCAATTCCATTGAAATCACCATCGACATTTTCACAAGTTAATAATATTTCACCAAATTTTGCACGTGTTGCTGAAAATAACTCAGAACAACTCGTTTCGACCATCCAAAAAGTTTCCGGTAACTTTTGTCTTAACTGTTCAATAGTCGAATCTTCAATACCGTAATGTTGCAACAAATTTATATATCGAGATTGAGAAATAAAAATAGTTCGCAGAACAAGTTGTTCCCTTTTGGCAAAAACAACAAAACGGTTAAACCAAGATAAATTTTCTTTTTTGGGATTAGCAAGAGCAAAATGTTTGAGCCGCTCTAAGGCGACAACTTCCGCCTTATCAAAACATAGGGCTTCTCGATTATAATGTAATCCGTAAAGTAATCGAAAATTGTCTGTTGCAAGATAATTTCGTGGGATACAAAGATAAGGACCGAAATTGTCGTCGTGAATGAGATAGGTACTTAACCAGCCTTCACTTGAATAAAACTTTTCACCGCCAAAATAAGCATAACGAGCATCTGAAACCCACGTGTCCTCGTTAAAAGTGTGTCCCAAAACCGGAACAATATGTCTTCCTGATTTTCCCGTCAGTTCAAAAGCCAAAAGAGAAGGGCAACCCGATTCAATATATCCATAAAGATAACGGGAAAATTCTGAAACAAGATCAGTTGGATTACTAGATGGTGATTGAGGCTCATGAAAAATTTTTCGAGAAGTAATTCCTTTAGATTCCAAAACCTTATCAATCTGGTCAGGTGTTAATCCCTTGTTATTTTCACCAAGAGGATATTGTGATACATCAATACCGGCAAGTTGATTAATCTCCGAGTATGAAATATCACCTTCTGGTAAAAGTAATGACAAAACAGAACGTAAGGCAACATGAGCACAAACAAATGTTTTAGCGTTTTGTTGAGCATACAAAGCACCTGTTACGTTAAAAGTTCCAAAGGGATAAGCAACCTGATATGTTCTCTTACAGTGTAAAAAATTGTTTTGTTTTTCCTGTCGGTATGGTTGTAATACTGATTCGTAAACGTAAATAGATGGAAATATCGGGGAACCAAAATATTCTTTTTTGACAACAGCATAGCCAAGAAAATTTTCTTGATTGAATATTTCGCTGTCTTTTTCCGAAGTGAAAAAAGAAATTCTGTACACTTCAGAATGCTTAAAACCGCAATTCCTACGGCGAAGTAAATGATCGTCTGTAACTAACCAAGGTAATGCAGAATCAACCGTTTCGATCAAAAAAGAACGAAAACCCAACTTCCTAGCAAGAGAAAAAATTCGTCTGACGGTATGGCTCGATTGAAAGTATTTATCAACAAAATCAAAATTTGAATACCCTATATTTTTATTGGTATCGAACCATTGGGGACTATTACCGCAATTAGAACGAAAACCGTTTGGTAAAATTACTTGGCAAGCGTTAGTATTCACCATAAGAAAAATTTTTGGCAATTTGTTGATATTTTACCAATTCTTCGTTTTGTTTTTTTACCGTGTCTGATGGACTATACGGTTCTATGGGTACAAAAATATCCGTAGATTTTCTATTTTGTTCTCTGTGATCCTGTTCCCAGTGATAGACTTCTTGTAAGTCCGCCGCCAATCCCACTAATTCTTCATTCATCACTCTTACTCCTTCAGAAATTTTCTGTAAAAAAAATACTTTTATTTTCTTCTTAAAATAATGATAGTAATAATTTAAACAAATTTCTTCCTATTGTCCAGAGCAAAATCGACCCTAAACATATAAACTGCCAATATTTTATTATAATTTTTCGAAAAGTCCAGTCCTTAGATTGCGCAACTTCATGGAAACTTCGGACAGACCACAGTGATGAGTTATAAACGGTTACCTTTTATTTCAGTTCATACGAAGGCACAGGGATTTGTTGGTAACCCATTGTGTTTTCGCGTAATGCGGCACGATAATTGGGGTCTTGCAGGAATGTGTTACGGCGGTCTGTTGCGGGAATTGTTGTTGTGTAAATTCGGATTTCACCGTCATGAGAAGTAACAACTTCCTCTCGCCAATCACCAAGAATATCACCAATAAGCCGAATACTGCCTTCAAATCGTACCGAATCAACTTGTTCATACGATGGAAAATCAACCGGACGACCACCATTTATCATTTCCCGTTGCCAATCAGCATCCCACCAAACCGCGTCCGGACTCAGATTTTTGCGCGAAAACTGTTTGGGAACATCAAGAACTTCACCTTGAGCATTACGAAGCCAGCGTAATTCTTCACTATCCCGTTCACCGTTCCATAATTCATAACCGGGTTGCGAAATATCAATATCAGAACAAAAACCTTGAGAATGAATATGTGTCGTCGGAAAATCAATACCCCAGATCAATTCACCGGTTTTAGAATCGACCATGCAAATTCCGTTTTTCGGTTGCCGAGTTTCGATGCCGTAAAATACCTCAAGACCCAAATGTTGCGGGTTAAGATCGCCAATGTAAACATGATCGGGATGTCCTAATCTCGTACACCAAAGCACGGTTCCGTCATCGTCCAGCACGGTCGAACCCAAAATCACTTCATCACGACCGTCACCGTCAAGATCAACCGCATGTGTTGTGTGTGCTCCCTGTCCCCAGAGTTCACGCTGCCAACGGTTGTCGAACCGCCAGAGTTCTTCCAACTTATCGTTGCGGAATTGGTACGCCGCCGCCGCCATTCTTGAATATGTCCCGCGAAGTACAATAATTGCCGGTGTTTTACCGTCAAGATATGCCGCACAAAGTTGGTTACGGCATGAAAGATTATATCCGAGTCCGTTGCGTTCAGCCCAATCAATTTTTGTACGTTCCTTACCGGTTTTACCATCAAGAATCGAAAGATATTCCGCACCGCTGTAAACTCTGCCGGTTACATTACGCGGATCAACATCCTGCGGTGCCGTTTTAACCGCAACTTCAGCGCAACCGTCACCGTCCAAATCAGTTACAATATAAGGCGAATACCAAATTCCCTGCTCAATTCCCCAACCAAGGTCTTTTTCCCAAAGAAACCGCCCGTCAGCATTATAAGCCTGTAACCGAAATGTTCCGGGACTTGCCTTCCAGTAATTGATGTACGGATCAATATTAGAGTTCGGTGATTTTATAACATAATCAAGTCTGCCGTCACCGTCGAGATCCGCAAATGCAATATACTGAAATGATTTTTCGTTTTTCAACGGAATTGAAAGATGGGGTTTATCAAGAGCAGTAACAGGATGGTTTTTCGTAATATTTTTATCGACTCTGTTTTCATCAACATTTTCATCAACACGGACAAACCATTGACTATTTCCGTTGTTCGGAACTGGAACCGTTTTGTCGATAAAATCGGTTGTTTTGGTAATTGGTTTTTCTGTTAATTTAACCTCCTTACCATCGGGATTGATTCGGTAAACATGAAAACCGGTATTAGGTTTATCGTCTTTAAGCAGCCGCCAACTGAGATAAACACCGTCAACTGTTTTTATCGCAACAAGACCGCGATCTAATTTTTCTTCGATTCGTTTCGTTGCAAAACCGTTGACTTTTTTCCCGGACTGTTTCAAATTGTACGGCGACGGTCGTTCGATACTCAATTCTCCGATTCGAAACACCGTATCGGGTTCAGCATAAATAACGGGACAAAAACCTTCGACTCCTTCGGGAACCGTCAGATAAATATGAACATTCGCCCAATCATTACCTTCTTCAAGAACAGACGGAGCAAACGTACCATTGGCAATTCGATTGCCTAAAATCAAACCGGCTTTCCATGGTAAAATGTCCAGTGAAACTTTGCCGCTTTCGAGTTTGACCCAAAATGAAACAAAAAATTGTTCTCCGGTTTTAGCGGTAATTGCTGTTTGTGGAAAAAGGGTTGTTTTTTGTTCGGTATTGCTTTTGATTCGCAAGGTTGCGTTGCCGTTAAACGGAACGGAATTGTCCACTGAAAACGCATCAACCGACGAGGTATTGAGTAGTTCACCGCGTGACCGAAGCCGCCAGTTTTTCGCAACATCTTTTGAGTGAACCGGATATTCGTAACGTCCTTTGCCGACCTCTGGAACATCGTTGGTTTTCGTGTTTAATTCGATTTTGCCTGTTTTAACCAAACTGAAATCGGAAACAGAAAATGTTGATTGACCGGTTCCGATCAATCGGGGCAAAATTTTGTAACCGGTTCCGGCGGGAACAACAAATTCGGTTTCAAGAATCCGTTTATCGGTTTCGCCGCGAACAGAATCATCACCGTGAGTCCAGTTGATAATTTTTCCATCTTCTCCGAACAAGGCTGCGGTGAGATTCGCACGACCGGAACCTTTGAAATTACGAACTGTTGCGGAAAGTAAAAACGTTTCACCGGTTTCAACCGGAAATCTTTTACAGAGTTCAACCGCCCAATCTTTTGTTCCGTTTGCTTCAATATTTACGGTATTACCGTTAATTTTTATTGTTGCGGTACCGGATTCGCGTGACCAAATTTTTTCTGCTTTGAGCGGAACAGATTGATTTTCCGCATGAAGCGGAACGGTCAACATGATGAAACACACAAAACGGACAATAAATATTTTCATTTTTGTTTCTCACAAAGTAGAAATTTTAATTTAATCGGAAACAACACATTTTTTCCGAAATTGTATTTTATTTCAATTAGAATACCCTAATTGGTTACGTTTTGCAATTCCTTTCTGATTTGCTTTCGTAAATAATCAACTATTTTTTAGAACAGAATAAACAAGATTAACAGGATTTTAAATACAAACAAATTCAAAATTTCATTTTATATTTTTGTACTTGAGAATTTGGTTTTGTGTTTAAATATCCGGTTAATCCTGTTTATCCAATTAAAAAACACGTAATCTATCAGTGGAATTATTATTTTGTGATTTTACCTTCCTGATATTTTCCTACGCCCTGAAAGGGCAATAGAAGCCAGCCCTACCCAACGGGTAGGGTTAAACGTACAACAAACCATTTCGCCCTGAAAGGGCAACATAACCGTTCGATTCACAAAATATCCTGCCCTTTCAGGGCGACCTTATTGTTGATTCCAACCCGCCGCGTTGCGGCGGGTTAGCATACGCTGCCCCTTCAGGGCGTAGGAAATTTTTCTTGCGAGTGGACGGTTACAAATAAAGTCGTTCATAAAAAATACATCCCAAAATTTAAGGCTAACAAAACGCTATGCAGCTTCAAATGACGCATTGAGCGAACTGAAAAAAATAAAACTCGCAGCCGGTGAGTAACATGAGTTATTTATTTTTGTACGAATAGTTACATTTTGTCAAACGATTTTTGCAACTATTTCTGATTATTTTTTTGGCAATATATCAGCGGAATATTTGTAACGATATTTTTTCAAATTACGCTTCCTAATTTTCTGCGTTTTCTGCGTTATAATTTTTTATCAAATTTAAACGCAGAATTCGCAGAATATCGCGGAAAAATGTTGTTAAAAATATTCCACCGATA
>JAITBS010000668.1 GCA_031283515.1 Planctomycetaceae bacterium | reverse complement strand
TTTCTAATAGGAGAGGGTGGATTTTTTACCTATTTTAACATACTGAACAGGTTGTTACATTTATAAATGTTAGAGGTTCAAGTCCTCTGGAGTACGCTGTGAAGGGAATAACTCTGACTACCAAAGGTATATTAATATTTCAGCGGAATTTTTTACCAAATAAGTTTCGGTGTTTTTAATTTGTGTTGTATCGGTTTTTTGGTAACTTTTTTGGTTTCGTAATTTTGATTAACCGGTTACTCACCGATTTTTGCATAGCGTAAATTAACTGTTCCGCTGGAAAGATGCGAAACCAGACGGCAATTAGGACATTGAAAATAAAAATGACAAAATCGGGTTTGTGGATGGGCTCGTTCGACTTCCCATGAATTATGACAGTCAGGACATTTTCGTTGTATCTCGTCATTGATTTTTCGCCCAAAAAATCGCATCAAATAATAATATGTCGGAATTCCTGTCGCCTTTTCAATGGCAAGGCATAATTCACGCCCCTGTTTGGAAAGTTCACTTTGAGGATCAGCAAGCATACGGTAAGCATTGAGTTCCAATTTACCGGTTTCCATCCAGATATTATCATAGTCAAGATAATATTTTTGCCAGAAATAAATATTCTCACGTTCATAATCTGTTACAGGAACACGATATAAGGGTATTCCATCATTGTTATCTCCGCGATAAAGCGGTGTACTCGGTTGATTGAATGGCGGAGCAAAAAGATAGAGAAAGGAAGCGTTTTTCCAGATCGCTTTTTGTTTCGGCGGAAGATCTTCGTTACAAGACCAAACAGGTTGCCGTTTGAAAAATTTTTCAATTTCTCTGAAAAGCTCTTTTCCATAAGCACTATGAGACTTTAACTGATCTGCTTCTAAACCAATGGCTTTGACATAGGCTGTTACTTGTTTTTGCCAAGGAACAATAGAATAGTCCTTACCAATTTGACCATTCCGAACAAGTGCAGCAAGATAATTATCAATCATTTCTTCAAGATCAATAAAATCTTTTTTACAATAAGGTCCGAATGAAATACGATAAAAAATCATGTTTATATCTCCAACTGAAACAAAATAAAACGTTACGTAAAAATCTTTCGCCTAAACATCGTCTCGCTCTGAATTATCTACATTGTATCAATTTGTGTGAATGGCTGCTTATTTTTTAGAGGTTTTCTTAAATTTTTCAAGTTCGTGCGGAAAAATTTCCATGATTTTTTCAGGAACAACTTTATAAATTGTGCCGGCTTTTTCTGTTGGCATGATACAAATATTTTGTTGATCAGAAGAAAATGTTTTTCGTGTCTCTTCCGGAATAAAATCAAGCCATTGAGCAAGTTTATTGTTACGTCCTTCATCTTTTTTCATTGTTAAAATTCCGACTTGACCTGTATAATATTGTTCAATAGTACGTGCAACCAATTTTTGAGTAACAAAAACATAATTCTTTTTATTCCAGATAACATATTTGGGAAGGAACTCATCTGTTGTTAAACATGAAACGGAAAATACATTATTAGGATGAGATTTAAATGTATTCTTATCTATTGTAACGCGATTTATTATCCGAGACAATTCATTTTTCAAAGACTTAATTTTATTGTTCAGTTTTTTATCAGAATCATATTGAACCCAAATTATACGATATTCGTATTCAGATAAAATACAAATTTGCATTTCCTCGAATTTGAAACAACAAAAAATCGGAATTGTATCTTCTCTGTCTGAAACATAATACCAATCATTCAATAATTTAACATTGATTTGGGAATGATCAAGAACAGATTGAATAAATTTTTGTGTGTATAAATTGTAGTCTGACAAAAGCCTAGAGAAATCAATCTGTTTCTCTGTTACATTAACATTGATGTTATCTGTTTTTTTCGGAATATCCGACCATGGTTTTGGTGTATCAAGATTAATATGAGATATTACTTCGCCGTTCTCATTCCATTCAATCTGCTGTCCTAGAAGACAATTTTTGACAATCGTCTTATAAGAAGCCGGATAACCTGTTAAATGAAACTTTACTTCGATACCGTCTCCATCAAGAATCAATTGAGTTAATGCAGGTTTTGACTTATCTGGACGAATTTCTTTCATCTCACCAATAATGTAACTAAGTAAACGATTTTTCTCATCGTAATTCAAACAACAAGCAAAACAACCGCCAGTTCTCAAGCAATAAACTCGAAATTGTGCAAGTGTTTCCTTGTGAAAATAAAATTTCAGATAGCGATCTGATATTCTAAAGTTTTCGAATCCGGGGACTTCCAATAATGGTTGAAGTTTACCGCTACGAATATCTTTGTCATACTTAACTATCTGTTTTATTGTTTTTGAAATATCGTGATCCATTGACATTTTCGGAAGACACAAATGATACCCATCAGGCGGTTCTGTCGAAATGGGAGGTATTTCTGTATTTGTTTGTTTCAAATTTTCAAGATAGTCTTCTCCACAATACACATCTTCCCAAAACGATTGACCAATCACACGATACGGATTATAAATTTCGTTACCTTTTTCATCCCATTCAATACCTCCTCGATCCTGCAATTCAGGGAATTTCATATTTGTAATAAAAATAAACTCAGAAGGACGGTCATTTTCATGGAAAAGTAATGCCCAGTTACTACCAAGAAATTTAATGATTTTACTATTAGCATCGATACAGATATCTGAATCCATATCATCAAGTACATTTTTAGGTAATGTCGAATCAATTCCTGAAAGACGTGAAAATGACCAACGTGCGATATAATATTCTTTTTTTTCCTCTCTTTTTTCATAATCATAATCATAATCTAAATAGATGCTTCTATAATCACGATTTTTGATGGGCATTGCCGGATGACGAGTCGCTTCCAACCAGTTTTCCGATTGAGCCGTTTTGTAAAACCATTCCATACGTTGCAGAAAATAAAACATCGGTGTCTTTTGCATTTCCGCCGGAATACTATATTTTTTGAACAATTGCGAAGAAATAGACTCCTCACTAAAAATATTATTGCAATAAATACAAAATAATACTAAGTAACACAAAATAAAAAAGTATAACTTGTGAAATGTTATGAGAGTCATTTTACCAAAACTTTATTAAACGTTTATTTTAAAATTATTGTTTCTCAAAATTCGGACTCTTTCACTGCACGGGACAAAGCAAAAGATTTTTTTGAAACCTCAATCGGATTATTTAGGCAATTTAAATTGTTCCGGTCTTTCTTGCAACACACGGCGTAACCAACCTTCGGGATAAGGATCGCCTTCTTTGGGATAGTGACCGTCATCACTTCGAATATAACCGTCATTAAATTTTGTAAAAATATCAACAGCAAGTTTTTTCCAACGGGCAGCAACCAATTCCGCTTGCGAAACACTGTAATCCGTCAAATATCGTTGTGCCAGTTCCTTGTCGGTTTTAATAAGTTCGGCGGCGGTTTTTTCGACGGCATTTTGTAATGCAAAGAATTTTGTTTCCAATTCTTTTTGTACGGCAATAATTTCAGGCGTTATTTTCGAATATTTCAAATTGGCATAATTGGCGGTGAGATTAAAAACCCACCAGGCATTGTCCCATGAAAATTGCCGAATCGATCCGGCAGCAAACGACGGCGGAACCTCTGTAATTCCACAGTACAACGGAAAATAACAACTCAAATAATTGTCATCAACACCATACCACAGCACACCGCCAACCCGATCCGGTAAATGGGAACGTGATTGCGTTACAATTGAAAAACCGGTTTGTTGTGTTGAAATCGGGCGTTCCCACGAATATTCCTGTTCGCTGCCATCCGCTTTCCAATACAACGGACGCCAACGGCGAGGCAAACCGTATTCGCCGGCATCAATTCCTTGTGTCATATCAAACTCGGTTCCTTCAAAATGATCACGCATCAACGCCATCACATCAGCAGTTGAGAGTTTTTTATCCGGTTTGATTGACCAAGGATACGGTTGGGCATCGGGAACGCCGCGATGATAGTCTTCCGAAAAATGTTGCGAAGGTGCCGCACGGCGGAAAACACTCCAAACACGACTCTCACAAACCCGTTTCGATTTGGCATCAATCGCTCCATAAGTTTCGTCAAACCGGAATTTCTTTTCTCCCGCAGAATCAAACCAACCTTTTTCTATCGCCAAACTTTTAATATTGTCCGAAAAGAAAAATTCATCGGGATTGCTTTTCTCAGGAATTTCACCAATTCGGGCTTGATTGGCATGAACAGAAATTTCGCCGTCGGGAACTTTTCGGGCAACCCAAACAGCTCCTTTTCCGTTTTGTCCGGTTCCAACAATTTCAAAAACCCACGCTTCTTCTTTATCCGCAACAGAAATCGATTCGCCTTCATCACTATATCCGTGTTCCTCAACAAGTTGAATCATAACAGTAATTGCTTCTCGTGCGGTTTTGGAACGTTGAAGTGCCAGGGTCATCATCATCGGGTAATTGACCAGCCCTTGCGGATTGACCAATTCTTCACGACCGCCAAAAGTTGTTTCCGCAACAGCAACCTGAAATTCATTGATACAACCTTGACGAGTCCAAAATTCGCCGTGACCTTCGTCCCAAATAACACCAAGAATCTGATATGTTTGGGCAACTTGTTTAATTTTTCCGGCAGACCGATTTTTTGTTTCTGGAATGTCAATCACCGCATCCGCAGGATGTTCTGCTGCCGGAAATATTTTCAGGCACGGATAAAATCCTGCGGAATCGGCAGTATATGTGATTGTTACAGAGTTATCCGCAGACGCTCCTTTTGTAATAAGAATGTTCGTACAAGCAGTTACCGTACTAAAAGTTGAAACAACCGAAAGAATAATAATCAAACCCAATATTCGCAAAATAGTCATACGGAATTAAAAAAACTCATGGTTGATCTTGAATAACCGGAAAATTCCAAGTAATCTGTTTCATGGACGGCTTACCGAAACACCCCATGAACAGCATAATATAATGCTCTCAAGAGAATTAATCAAGACTCTGTGCTAAAAATATAATAGGTCAAAACCAAACACAATTGACGAGCGTTAAGAGATGTCATTGATGGATCATTTCGGCTCAGTCTTGCTGTTGTTGTTGCCGTTGTCGTTGCAACAATTATTGTTTATTACGGCAAGTCCTATATTTTTTTCGGACAATCATATTTGATTGTCTTGAAAACCGTTTCCGATTCTGATAAATTCAAACGCTTTGTGTTTGTTTCCATGAATTTTCTGTGAATATTTTTGTAAATATTACACACACACAATTATTTTCTAACCATTTTTACAATGATGTTAAAACGAATTTTTTTCTCTGTTGTTTTTGTTTCTGTTTCTGTTTTTGCACTTGGTGTTCTTGTTGGGGCGGAACCGGAACGTGTTTCCATAACCGATTTCGGTGCCGTGCCGGACAGCAAAATTGATTGTGTTGCTGCTGTTCGGAAAGCTCTTGAAACTTGCAAAAGTAAAGAGTCGGCAATTCTTGTTTTTCCGAAAGGTCGTTATGATTTTTACCCGCCGTCCGATAATCACCGAATTTATGGTATTGCAGTTGAGAATCAGAAAAATCTGGTAATTGACGGACAAGGCAGCGAGTTTGTTTTTCATCAAATTATGGGAGTTTGCCGGATTACTCATTCGGAAAATGTTGCGGTTCGGAATTTCAGTGTCGATTGGGAGAAACCGTTTATTGCACAAGGAACTATTGTTGATACGCAAGACGATTGGATTGATATTCAATTCGATACGGCGGAATATCCGTTTGAAATTACGGATGGTAAGTTGTTCTTTTTAGGTGAGGGTTGGCGTCGTCAAGTTGAGGGTTACACACTCCTTTTCGATAAAACATCCAAAGAACTCGTTTACCGAACACGCGACAACGCCTTAGGCAGCAACGAATTGTTCAACCACAAAGCCGAACAACTCAGCAACAACACCGTAAGGTTTCACGGGAAACCAAAAATAAAACCCGAATCGGGAACTATTATTGCTCTTTGGTTGGGGCGATATATTCAGGTTGCCTTCAATTTGGAACGAAGTAAAGATGTTGTTTTGGAAAACATTGATATTTACCATTCGCTCAGTCATGGCGTTGTTGCGTTCAAAACGGAAAATATTACACTCCGTCAAGTGGATTACAAAACCAACGAAAAGAAAAATCGTGTCTTTAGTCTTGTTGCCGACGGTTATCATTTGAATACATGCAAGGGTTTGGTCACAATCGAAAACTGCACTCAAGCCGGAATGGGCGATGATTTTCTGAATTTGCACGGGATGAATGTGATGGTTCAAAGGCGTGTTGACGATTACACGGTTGAGGTGGGAGTGTCGGGCAAAACCGGAGCTTCTTATGTTCTTGATGTTGGCGACGAAGTTTGGTTTGTCAATGGCGAAACGGTTCAGCGTGGTGAGACGGGAACAATCAGAGAAATTAAAGAAATTCGGGATGGTTCTTCTAAAGTTCTTGCCAAACACATTGTTTTTGAGCGGAAGATTCCTTCCGATCTGAAGGAAAAAGATGCTCTTGAAAACAAAACATGGACAGCGGAGTTGGAAGTTCGCGGCTGTAATATTTTGAAAAAGCATCGTGCGCGTGGTTTGCTCATCACCACACCGAAACGAGCGGTTGTGGAGAACAATTATTTCCGTTCGGCTGGTACGGCGATTCTGATTGAGGGCGACGTGAATTATTGGTACGAATCTGGTGCGGTGAATGATTTGACGATTCGCAACAACATATTTGAGGATTGTTTTAGTTCGGGTCATTCCGGTGATTGGGGACATGCCGTGATCACGATTCACCCCTCCTTCCAACCACAAAACGACAACACCGAAGCCTATCACCGGAATATCAGAATTGAAAATAATACTTTCAAATCCTTTGATTATCCGATTCTTTTTGCGCGTTCCGTTCGGAATCTTGCCTTCACAAACAACCAACTCGCCCGAACAACAACTTATAAACCATTTGCTGTGAATCAGACAACTTTTTGGTTTGACGGTTGCCGTGAGGTGTTGATCGAAAACAATTCATGGTCGGACGATGTTCTCGGTAAAAATCTCAAAATGTTTCACATGAAACAATCAGACCTCAAACTCAATGATAAAACCGTTCAAGTGTTGAACTAAGAAAGTTTGTTGTAGTTGAGAGTTGATAGTGGAGAGTGGAAAGTGGAGAGTGAATAGTTAGTAGTGAATAGTGAATAGTGTCGCAATGCGGATTACTATCAAAACGGTAATACTCCGCTTGCGAACCTCATTTTCACCTAATTTTTCTAACAAAACAACCTCAGTAGCAAAAGCGATCATAGAAACAACAACCTCATTACCTTATTAAATGAGTAAGAAAACAAATAAACAATGAGGTAATGAGGTGGAAGTGTGTGGTGTCTATTGGCTACTGAAGTTGTTTTGTTGTTTAAATTAGGTGAAAATGAGGTCGGTGTTAGTGAATAGTTAGTAGTGAATAGTGAATAGTGTCGCAATGCGGATTACTATCAAAACGGTATTACTCCGCTTGCGAACCTCATTTTCACCTAATTTTTCTAACAAAACAACCTCAGTAGCAAAAGTGATCATAGAAATAACAACCTCATTACCTCATTAAATGAATAAGAAAACGAATAAACAATGAGGTAATGAGGTTGGGGGGTGTGGTGTCTATGGGCTACTGAGGTTGTTTTGTTGTTTAAATTAGGTGAAAATGAGGTCGGTGTTAGTTACAGAGTCTTTGGGGGAAGTTACAGAGTGTTTGGGGGAAGTTACAGAGTCTTTGGGGGAAGTTACAGAGTCTTTGGTTGATGTTACAGAG
>JAITBS010000620.1 GCA_031283515.1 Planctomycetaceae bacterium | reverse complement strand
ACTTCCATTTCACCAAACCGTTGACCACCAAATCTCGCTTTGCCTCCCAACGGTTGTTGCGTAATAAGCGAATACGGACCAGTACTTCGAGCATGAACTTTGTCGTCAACAAGATGATGCAACTTGAGCATATAAATGTAACCAACTGTTGTTTCCTGATCAAACGGTTCGCCGGTTCGTCCGTCGTAAAGTCTGACTTTTCCGTGCCGCGGCAAACCGGCTTTTTCAAGACAATCGTTAATATCTTGTTCAGAGGCTCCGTCGAATACCGGCGTAATCGCTTGATAACCAAGTTTCGCCGCCGCCCAACCAAGATGTGTTTCAAGAATCTGACCGACATTCATACGACTCGGAACCCCAAGCGGGTTAAGCATAATTTCAATCGGTGTTCCGTCCGCCAGATACGGCATGTCTTCACGCGGAAGAATTTTGGCAATCACACCTTTGTTTCCATGCCGACCAGCCATTTTATCACCAACCGAAATCACCCGTTTCGCGGCAACATACACCTTGACCATTTGAAGAACTCCACGCCGAAGTTCATCACCGCGTTTCATCGAATTGACCTTGCGGTCTTTCGCATCAACCGCCGCTTCAATCGCTGGCCAATGTTTCTGGTAAATTCGTTCCGCTTCTTCACGTTTCGGATCGGATTCTTCGATATTGAGATGCTCAATTCGAAACAATTTCGGCTGTTCCGTTTCTTCCCGATCAATTGAATGTCCAAGAACTTTTTCCAGTTCCTCAATTAACGGTTTAAACAAAATTTCAATTCGTTCATCTTCTTCTTTTTCAACACGGCGAACTTCCGCATCAAATGCTTTTCGCTCATCTTCCGAAAGACTCATTCGGCAGGAGAATTTTTGAGTTCCAATCACAATTCCTTCAACACCGGAAGGAACTTCGAGCGATTCGTTTTTAACATCTTCGCCGGCACGACCAAAAATTGCGTGCAGTAATTTTTCTTCCGGAGTGAGTTCGGTTTTCGATTTTGGTGTTACTTTTCCGACCAAGATATCGCCGGGACGAACATAAGTTCCAACACGAACAATTCCGGTTTCGTCAAGATTTCGCAACGCTTTTTCACCGACATTCGGAATATCGTCCGTAAATTCTTCACGCCCCAATTTTGTATCACGTATTTCCACGTCAAACTCTTCAATATGAATCGACGTATAAGTATCCTTTTTGACAAGGTCTTCACTAATAATAATCGCATCCTCAAAGTTAAAACCGTCCCACGCCATAAACGCAACAAGAACATTACGCCCAAGACAGAGTTCACCATGATACATACTCGCACCGTCAGCAATAATCTGACCGGTTTTAATTTTCTCGCTCGGTTTAACAATCGGTACTTGATTCTGGCAAGTCCGTTCATTAAGTCCGACAAATTTCCGTAGCACATATTCATCGGTTCCGGTTCCGTAGTCGATGATAATACGTTGCGAGTCAACATAACTCACTGTTCCGCCGCGTTTGGCGTGAATCAGAAGACTGGAGTTGAACGCGGCACGTCCTTCCAATCCTGTTGCAACAAGCGGCGGTTCTGAAATCAAAAGCGGAACTGCTTGCCGTTGCATGTTGGAACCCATCAATGCACGGTTGGCATCGTCGTGTTCGAGGAACGGAATCAAACCGGCAGAAACCCCAATCATTTGGCTCGGCGAAACGTCAATATATTCAACATCTTCAACCGGAACCGGATCATAATCGCCCCGATAACGGACAATAACCGTTTCGGAAATTTCATCAGGAATAATTGTTCCGTTTTCAATTTTGATGTCTGCCGGAGCAAGTTTTGCTTCGTGTTCTTCATCAGCACGAAGCCAATCAATTTTATTTGTTAATTTTCCATTTTCTAATTTCCGATACGGAGAAACAAGAAATCCGAACTCATCAACTGTTGCGTAAATACTGAGACTGGAGATGAGACCGATATTAGTACCTTCCGGTGTTTCAATGGGACAAATTCGCCCGTAGTGCGAAGAGTGAACGTCGCGAACATCAAAACCTGCCCGCTTCCGATTCAAACCTCCGGGACCCAAAGCTGAAAGACGCCGTTCATGGGTCAACATTGACAACGGATTGGTTTGGTCAACCACTTGTGAGAGTTCACCGCGACCGAAGAAATATTCTATTGCCGCTGAAATACTTTTCTGATTGATAACTTGACGCGGCGTAATTTCTTCATTACCGCGAGAAGCGAGACGTTCTTGGACAGTGCGGCGGAGTTTGAGGAAACCTTTTCGTAACTCTTCACCTGCTAATTCGTCAATAGTTCGAAGACGGCGGTTACCAAGATGGTCAATATCATCAACTTCGACAGCACGGTCGCCGCCCCAAAGCCGGTTCAGATATTTAACCGCTTCGATAATATCTTCCGCTTTGAGTGTCATTTCGTCCAACGGAATATTAATACCAAGTTTCCGGTTGATACGAAAACGCCCAACCCGACCAAGCCGATAACGATTTGTATCAAAAAACTTGTCGTAAAACAATTCCCGTGCCTTATCAATTTGCGGCGGATTTCCCGGTCGGAGACGCATGTAAATTTTGGCTAACGCTTCATCGTGGGAACTGGTTTTATCTTCGGCAAGCGAATTGAGTAACAATTTATTTTTCTGCTCTTCGATCACCTCAATCTTTTTGATTCCCGAACCAATAATTTCCAATGCTTTACTTTCCGTAATTAATTCTCCGGTTTCGAGAATAATCTGACCGGCTCGTTCCGAACCTTGCGGATAAACAATATCATTGACGGCAACTTTTCCGCGAAACGGTGCAGTATATACACTCAAATCAACAGGCGGTTCTTTGGGAGTTTCTCCAGTTACGGTTTGGTCTTCGGCAAGAGCAATATTTTCTTCAACAACTTCATTTTTAGCAGCCTTTGCTTTTTTCGATTTGGACGATTTCGTTTGAGCGGCAGCTTTTTGAGGAGTAGGATGACTGAATTTTTGGGTTTCGATTTTAATTGTTTCCGTTTGATAAAACGACTTCATGAGTTGCGAGTTTGTTCCGTATTTATCCGACATTGCACGGAGAAACATCATAATTGGCAGTTTACTGCTCTGGTCAATTTTGGCTGAGATTGTTTCTTTTCGAGTCATATTCAATTCGATCCAACTTCCGCGTTCGGGAATAACACGGCAACTGAATGTCCGGCGGTCACCGTCCATTTCTGAAACAAAATCAATTCCGGGACTTCGATGAAGTTGGCTCACAACGACACGCTCGGCACCGTTGATGATAAACTCACCGCCGCCAAGCATAATCGGAATATCACCCAGATAAACATCTTCTTCGTGCGTACTGCTTTCTTTAACAAGCCGCAAACGGACTTTGAAGGGTTTACCGTAAGTCAAACGTAATTGACGACATTCATCCGGTTCATAGCGGGGTTTTTCGAGTTCGTAATAACGATATTCCAAACGAATCGACTTATCGAATGTTTCGATTGGAAATATCTCACGCAATACTGCCTCAAGTCCGATATTTTCCCGTTTTAACGGAGGAATATCTTCCTGAAGAAATCGCTGATAACTCTGCGTCTGGAGAATTGTCAGATCAGGAATTTCGTAAGTCGAATTTTGAGCTCCGAATTTGTGGACTTCGTGGAAATGAATACGGCGTTGTGAAGGTGTTGCCATAATTAGTTAGGATCAAAAAAGTTATCGAAAACTAAAAGGAATTAACAAACTTTGTGAAATATTCAAATAAACAATACCCAAACTTGGGACAATTTATTATTCTAATAGAACAAGATATTTTTATCGTGTTACCTATTTTGAAATCATATTAAATTACAATACTAAAATATCCCAATCTGGATTAAACATTCTGGATTAAACATAATGTCGGATTGTTCTGTACGATTAGTAAAATCGGGAAACCCCTATCAATCTTCCATGAAGAAAAAGAGTTACGGAACAACAATATCCGCAGATCAGATTACTTTCACAAGGGAGGGGCATTGTTTTGCCTTTCATCTGCGTAATCTTTCGAAAGGGAATAAAAGAAAAAATTAGAAAACCGAATTATTATTATAATACTTCAAGTCACCTTAAAAAGGGGGACTTCGCAAAAAAGATACCAAATTGTGGAAAAATAAGAACTCATGACCTGCGGCCAATGATAAACTTTTTAATTTTGTTTCAATCATTTGCCGCTGGTCATTGATTGGTTCTTATCGTTATTAAATATTTACGAATTTATTTAATACTGACTTTAGCACCATTTTCTTCGAGTTCTTTTTTCAGTTTTTCGGCTTCATCTTTGGAAATGCCGGCTTTAATCTTGGTCGGAGCACCTTCCACCAAATTCTTCGACTCTGCCAAACCACCGCCGGTTGCGTTTTTAACAACCTTAATAACGGCAACTTTTTTGTCAGCCGCAAAACTTTCAAGTACGACATCAAATTCGGTTTTTTCTTCCGGTTTTTCAGCACTGCCGCCTTCGCCGCCGCCTGCCGGAGCTGCCATAACTACCGCACCACCAGTAGCCGGCTCAATACCATGAACGTCTTTTAAATAGTCGCTCAGTTCTTTGGCGTCTTTTAAAGTCAAAGCAACAATCTTGTCGCCCAATTCTTTAATTGTCGCCGAAAATTCTCGTGTTTCACTCATGGAAATGTTTCCTTTCTCGTTTGTTGCGTTTTGGAAAACGCCTAAAAATGATGGTTAATCTTGTAATAATTCAACTTCAAACAAATTACCGGATTTCACACAAATCCGATATCGCAATGATTCGAAACAAATTAAATTCATCACAAGAAGATGTTTTTGTTTCCTATTCCAAAACAGACAGATTGTATTGTGTTTTTCAATATTCAATAACTGTCTGATTAAAGGTTATTATTGATTTACTCGGGATTATCGACAGTTGTATTGGGTTCAATATCCTTGCCGTCTTTTTCTGCATCCTTGTCGTCTTTTTCTGCGAGTTTAGCAATTTGGCTTGCCAAAGCACCGCCGATGGCAATAAATTGACCGGAGAGTTTGGCTCCGATACCGATGATTTGACCGAGCAATATCGAAATTTGTTCTTCGCGTGTGGGCCATTTACTAACTTCAACAGTTTGTTCCGGTCCTAACGCTGCTCCGTCCAGGACAGCTCCTTTAATTTCAAAACCTTGCAGGGTTTTATCTTTTGTCAGTTTAACCAGTTCTTTGGCTAACGAAACGATATCCGAAGAACCCCAGCAAAGAGCATAAGAACCGGTCATGTTCTGAAAAGCGGCGGCAAGCGGAGTTCCTTCGGTGGCGCGTCGTGCCAGACTGTTTTTAATAACCATCAGGTCAATCCCTTTTGATGCGAGATTTGCCCGAAGGTCTTTGCTTTTATTGGCATTAATTCCGGTCAAACTGACCAGAATCAGGTATTGCGTACCTTCAAGCCGTTTGGCAACGGTATCCGTAATTAATTGTTTAACAAACTTACTCATTTTAGGCTATGGGCTGTAGGATCAAGACAACGTTTCTTTGCAACGAAAATCTTAAATACCGCAAAATAATATGAATGAAATAATATTTTATCTAAATCTCAAAAAGACGAATTTATTGGGCGATTACGAATTGCAGTCCGGTTACAAAATAAGGCAAAATCAATCGACGATACCGTTCTAATTCACAACACGAACACCCGGCGACATCGTTGCGGAAAGAGTAATACTTTTAACATAAACTCCTTTAACAGCCGCAGGTTTGAGATTATGGATATATTGCAGGAAGGCGTCAATATTTTCGACAAGTTGATTTTTATCGAATTTAATTTTGCCGACAATCGCGTGAATAATACCGGCTTTATCATTCCGAAATTCGACTTTACCGGCTTTATATTCTTTAATTGTTTTTGCTACATCCATTGTAACAGTTCCGGCTCGCGGAGAAGGCATTAATCCGCGGGGACCGAGTATTTTACCGAGAGGTCCGACAAGTCCCATCATATCGGGGGTGGCGATGCAGACATCGAAATCAGTCCAACCTTCTTTAATTTTGGCAACAAGATCGGTATCACCAACGGTATCGGCACCGTTGTTGCGGGCTTCTTCCGCTTTATCGCCTTTGGCAATAACACAAACTCGAAGCGATTTGCCAATACCATGCGGAAGAACAATAGAACCACGAACAAGTTGGTCTGCCTGTTTCGGATCAATACCCAACCGAATAGCAATTTCCACACTTTGGTTGAATTTCAAATTATCGAACTGTTTCAATAAATTAACAGCATCCGTTAAAGGAAGCGGAACATCCTGTTTAATTTTTTTGAGATCATTCCGATAACGTTTTGAATGTTTTGACATAAATCAATACCGGTTAAGGTTCGGTCAATAATGAAGGTTAGCAACATTTGGAAACCTTCTCCCGTTAATAAACAAATATTAAGTTGAACAATCAATAGATGAATTTTCAAAATCAAAAATCTTCTTACTTCATCTTCTTACTTCACTATCAAAAATTTTACAAATTTTATTGGAAAATAATATCTTGTCAAAGGGGGTGTAAATTTAATTTTACACAAAATGGTTTTCGGGAACTTTTAGCAATTTAATTTTTTACATGAAAAATAGTGATAAGTGCTTATTTTTTAGGTATAAAATTAGTATTTGCTTTTTCCTAATTATGGATTGCCGATGAAGCGGGTAATTAGCAATGGTCAGAAAAAAACCTTGAACTCAAAATATAAGTTCAAGGTTTATATACATTTAGCAAAAAAACACAAATTTTTTAAAATCTGCTGGAAAACCAAATTTGCGGGGGCAGGATTCGAACCTGCGGCCTTGAGGTTATGAGCCTCACGAGCTACCGGACTGCTCTACCCCGCGATAAAAAATGACAAAAGAAACGTTCATTCCCTGATCATCTTGAAGCATTCTAGCTTATTTTTTCGGCTTGTCGAGGGGGGGGAAAATGAAAATAAAAACGACTCACTATGGTGTTTTTAGAAAACAAATTAGAATAACCCAGGTTTTTACGATAAACGTAAACTCAATACCCTTTTCAATTCGAGTAAAAGAAATAAATGAAATCAAAAATTTCTTATTGTTTCACATTTTGGATGGAAAAGAGATTGTCCGGAAAATCAAAATAACTACCTTTTTTGTAAACTTCACGTAATGTAGATAGTTAATCAACAGTGTCGCAAGCGGAATTATTACCGTTTTGATAGTAATCCGCTTTGCGACACTCCACAATCAACTACTCACTTGATCTACGGTTATGAAAATTCCACCATTTCTGGGTGAAGAACAAAATTTTCAGTAATATATCAGTGGAATTATTATTTTTTATTCTTCACCCCAAAGGGGTGGAATTTTCATAACCGTAGGTCAAGCGAAGCGCGACCTACGGTGTCAATGTTTCCTCTCAACCTCGTCTG
>JAITBS010000302.1 GCA_031283515.1 Planctomycetaceae bacterium | reverse complement strand
TTGTCGCAATAACCATGAATATAATTCGGAACGAGAATAAACATTTTCGGCAATACCATGTCCGCCGTCTTTAATTGTCGTCAAACGAACATTTTGATGATTAAGTTTTTGCATTGATTTTACAACGAGATCAGAACTGGGCAGCGGAACCGTTTGATCATTATCGCCGTGAAAAACCCACGTCGCAACATGTTGTAACTTTATTGCCCGATCCGGTTCACCGCCTCCGGCAACAGGAACAATCGCCGCAAAACGTTCCGGATATTCCATTGCCGTTTCAAATGTACCAAAACCGCCCATACTGTAACCCGTCAGATATATCCGTGATTGATCAATCTGAAAACGGTATTTTGTTTCCGATAATACTTGATCAAGCATGGTAATCACACGATAAGGTTCCCATCGTTTCGTATCACAAATAGGTGTTACACAAATAAACGGAAAAAAGGCTGTTTCCTGCCCCTTAAATGTTTTTTGGGAGAAAAAATAGGGGTCTTTATTTTTTAATGTATCAATATCCTTTCCGGATTCACCGGCTCCATGCAGGTAAATCAAAAGCGGTTGTTTACCGGAGTAATCATTGTAACCGCGAGGAATCCGCAACAAAAAATCATAACCGTCCGGAGTTGATTTTTGTATTATAAATGTGTCGCCGTTGCGGATGAGATTGAAATCGTAAACTGTTCGATAACCAAGAATACTAATCGAAACAATTAAAATCATAATCAATAAAAAACGAATAACTATTTTCATACATGCTCCTCACAATTTCGATATAAAAAAGACAATACAATACACGAAACAATAATTAAAACAGGCAGTCCGAACATAAGAAATTGTTTCGTTTTTGAGAGCGGACGACAAACGATTCCTTGCGGCGGTCCCGGATTAGCAAGACTTTGTAAAATCAACCAGCCGATAATTTTTTCGTCACGCAACATCGGTGTCCATGCATCGTGACCCGAAACTTCATAAAGTGTCAAATAAGCATTCCCGCCGTTGGCATTGATGACTTCAATCATTTGTTCTGTTTTATCAAAGGGAGTACCGCTGTCTCCGCGATTATTGAATGCCCATATTACCGTACCTAAAAACGGTTCCGGCTCGGCATCTTGCGGAGGACGACCGGAACCGGGTGCCAACGCCGCAAAACGGCGGGGATGTTTGCGTACAAATTCCCATGCGGCACTACCGCCTGATGATGCACCTGTAACACTTATCCGGTTCACGTCAATAGGAAATTCCTGAATAATTGCTTCAAGAATTTCACCGGTGATCGTAAGCGGCGCATCGCCTTTATCATCATCTTTGGAAAGAGAACGTTCCCAACGATTGTTGTCTTTGGGACATTGTGTCGCCAACATGAAAAAATCACGTTGATTCGAACCGGCGAAAAATTCCATCGTTTTTTGAAGATGGGCAAGTTGTCGGGTATTATCGTTATTACTTTCGCCCTGCCCGTGAAACCAAACAATCAACGGATATTTTTTGTTCGGTTTAATCTTATTCGGCATTCGCAATCGAAAACGAATCGGCTGATTTTTGTATCGACCGCCGGTATATTTATATTCCATTGCCGCAAAACAATCGACGATTTTAGGTTCGGCAACATGACCGCCGCCAGATAAACGTGATTCATTATTGGCAATTAAACGTACATCCCGCGAAGAAACAAATTTTGCCGGTTCAATCAATGTAATTTGTTTCTCGGCAGCAATTGTTGTATTGGAAATACAAATGAATGTTATAAAAAATAATGGTAAAATAATCGTTTTCTTAGAATGCAACAGCCGCAATCCTGAAAGGGAAAGAGTTATAAGTGATAACGGTATCAATAAAGCCCATCGCGGCAAAAAGCGAATATCCAGCCATTGAATTTTTGTGTCGGGAATGAATACGTAAATAAAACAAATCGTGTCAAGCAAAATAATAATTACAATAAAACTTACAAAGAAAACAATTTGCGGAATAGACGCTTTTATTTGTACTTTTAACGGATTCTTCAACAGGAAAACATTGATAAAGATAAACAAAACTCCCAAAACCGTGATCACGGGAACCAATAGCAACCAAGAAACCTGACCCGTCAGAAAAAATGTCATCATTGGTTTATAAAAGAAAAATAAATAGAGTTCTCGGTAATATTTGAACGAAATAAAAATATCCCAACTAATCGTAGCAATATCAAATAGTATAAGAAAATTGATAAACAGATAATACAATATCCTTTTACATTTCTGTGATAATTTTATTTTTATTTTTGGTAATTGAACACTGCATCGGATAATATAGTAAATGATTGAGAGAAAGAGAACAAATAAAAGGAATTTCCAAATCAAAACGAAAAAACAAGTACAAAAAAGAATTGTCCAGAAGGTTATGTAACAAAGTATTGGTGAAAACGGAATCGTCTTAAAATACCGTTGGAAGGGATTTAGGTACAGCCCAATAAGAAAAACAAAAATCAGAATAGGCGCAACAAGAAGTTTCCATGTCGCAACGCTATAATAAAGGAAATAACACGGTGCAAAATAAACACAATCCCAAACATGAGATGGTATTCGGACAATCTGATAATAAATTTGAAACAATCCGTTGTATATTTGAAACAAAATGCCATTGATAATCTGATGAAAAATGAAATAAAAAATAAGAATCGGCAAAATAAGGATGCGCAACGTCTTATAAAATTTTTTCCAACGATCCGGTGAATAAAATATCCGGCGGAAATAAAAGTAGGTGCCGAATAGAATAAGGGTATAGAAAATCAGGGATACAATTAATTTTCGTGTCAAAATACCTTCATTCAAAAAAAGATAGAACGGGACAACAGTATATTTGTCATAAAAAACAAAAAGAGCCAAACGTATTCCATGACATTGTTTATCCAAATAAGCAAACGGCAGGCAAGCAATATGAAATATCGTTTGAATTAGAAATAGTAGATAATGAGCAAAATAAAACGTGACAATAAAAGCGGTTACTACAACAGAATAACGTATCAATAATGCTGTTTGTTCTTTTCGGCGAGAAGAATATTTAATTTTCCGACCATATCGAATACAACCGGCAATGGCAAGGAAAGCAAGTATGATCGTCAAAACTAATTTCCATGAGATTGTTCCTGTAATCAGAAGATTTGTCAATGGGATTGTATAAAATTCAAGGATGATCCATCGCGGAATTTTCGGAATAAAAATGATGTATTGATAGGCAATTTTCATGAGAACATCTCCCCATGAAGTATTCACTAAAACGATTCGGCATGAAATCAAGACAAATAAACACAAAACCAATGTCGGAATATTTCGAGGACGAATACAAAACAAAAATAAACGTTTACTAATTTGGAGCAATAACAAAAAACGCCGTTCCAATGGATATTGATTCAAATATTCTGCCCATCGAATAAACAAAACCGGTTGCGGAAAAGATAATTGTGGCAATAAATTAAGTTGTTTTTGAATAATGGACAACCGAAGAATGGTTGATAGGATAAATCCTGTAGCAAGAATCCAAAGAGTCAACGAATACCAATTTGCCCAAAATTCCGGTTTCAAACGGAACCAAAGCAGCCGTTGTGTTCGCTCGTCGGGAATTAGTGATTCGGCGTTCAACAAAACCACGATGTTGAGTAAGCAAAATAAAACAACCCCAGCACAAATTGTAACCATTTTCAAAATCGACAGTGGTTGCTTGTCAGAATTGTCCGTGATGTTTTTTGGGTTGCTTTTGGTCATAGCCGCTTTTGAGATAATGAAATTCGACAAAATCTACTTTATAGATTTAGATTGTAAGGAATTTTGAATATCGAATCAACTCCCTCTCAATAAACAGAATCAGGCTATCCGACGGCTTGAAACAATACATCAAGCAGTTCCTACCATCCTGTTATGAACAGGTTTTCCCTCTTTGGCAGTGATAGTGCTGATGGAGTGGAAAAATTTTTTGAAAAAATTTTATCGTTCCGGTCAATCGCCGTCATCCTGAAAAATCCGGCACCAAACACAAGTTACCTCGATTTGAAACACTAAAATACGGGCATTTCGTTTCAATCGTATCGTAATTCTTTTTTACATAAGGAATTACAAAATTAATCTTTAATCCTGTCCAAAAAAATTTTGAGCAATTACTTGATCCGGTTAATTTAAATGTTATATTAAGGAGTGTTGAGAATGAGTAATCATTCCGGTAAACATTGAAACGGTTTGTTGCCGTTTCGGTTTTCGTATGTTCGGCGGTTCGGGTGACCGACTGGTCGAATTTCAGCATGGTAGATCGGTGATCTGCAACGGGGACAGCCGCTTATTAACTGTCATAGGAGAAATACAAGACAATCGTTTTTACGAAACCACTTTGCGAATCGTTTTTGCAAAATCGTTTCGTCAGGAAAGCCAAAGAACCGTCTTGTAGTCTGATTCCTCCCGTTATTATCCCTCTTAGTTAAGGGATTCTGGTGTAACAAACTCTTAGCGGTTCGTTCAATTGATTTGGCTTGATTTTTTGTGCGCACTATTTTTCGGAAACAATGTTGTTTCCGTGCGCAATTCATGGAGTTTTGTCAGGTATGGAAGTTTTAACACCTTTTACCCAATATTTACAGGAGTTAGAACCAATGCAAACGAAAAATGTTATCGAAATCGTCACGCTTTGTCATCGGTTGGCACCGTGTTGTCTCGGTTTGATGGAACATCCTTTGGAAAGGACTTTACTAAGGACAAGGCAACTGTCTATTTTTTAGTCCGCAAATGACACAGATGTTCGCAGAAAATTATAAAAATCCAGTTGTATTTGTGTGAATCAAAAATGATTCAGGACTTTTGGGAAAATTTTTGAAAAATTTTGCACATTTTTAGTAAAAAATCCATTTTTCGTGAAAATACTTTGACCTTCACCGCTATAAGTATTAATGGAAGGAGTAATTGTGTCCGTAGGAACGAACCTATTTTGAACGTTAATGGTTTT
>JAITBS010000533.1 GCA_031283515.1 Planctomycetaceae bacterium | reverse complement strand
TTTATCAATGGTAAAAGCTCGCTCATGGCTTTTTGATAAAAATTCTGCCGGTTGGGACATAAATCCACAAATTTTGTCTGCTGGTAATTGGCAATACTTACTAGTATCATTATTACTTAATGACCTACAACTTACTGAGGTTTTTTGTAATAACTACAATAAAATTGTAATAAAAAAAGATACAATATATCAGCATGCAGATGAAAGCAGATATATTGGACGTTTTATTTCATTTCTGCTTTTAAAAGACGATGAAAACATAGAGAAACTAATACAAGAAAAAAAGTCGCCTCTTGAAAAAAGATTCAAAGGTTCTTATGAAATACTTGAATCCCTATATCGAAAGGATAAGGAAGAATTTATTATTTCATTAAAAAACGGGGGATTGTATTGGGAAAACTATATGAAAAGATGCCAGGGTGAAGTTGATTCAATATGCTATCTCTACGGTGCATGTTTTCTTAAACTAGCCGAAAAAATTTTCAATGAAAAAATCACAATTGAAATCCCACAATTTCCCAAACAATTACTTGAAGTTCAATCTTACACACCTTACCCTCTACCAGAAACAATATTTGAGTAACAACATGCGATTGTCCAGAACATCCCGCGAATTTGAAATGGATTAAAAATTCAGTACAATAATTGGAATTGGGAATAATTTTCGGAAAATGTTCAAGAAATAAAGTGAATGATCGCTTCTGTAATTCAAAAAAATGATAATAGTCAAAAAATCCACTTTGTTCCCTTTAATATTGGAGTTACATTATACCATATTGAATACCTGTTCCTAATCAAGAAAACGAGTTCGCTATAAAAAATTCCTGAATCGAAACACAACTCAAAGTCAAGCATTCAATTCCATGTACCAAACCGCGAATGTGTATTGTCGGCAAGCAGGCACGAAAATGAAACTTCACCTTGAATTTCTCGAAGGTCGATTATATCGACCAATCATTCGTGTCGAGCGAATTTTAATTTATCTTGCCAACCGGATTATCAAAGATCAATCTATAGTCGTAGTATGTGCAAAACACAATTTTTGAACAATTTTGTCGCTTCTTGACTATTGTCAAGACAATAATTCATGCCGTTTTTAGTGACGTTTTCTAAAATTTGTCCCAGATTCTATTATCGCACCAGTAATTTTAATCTATTTCAAAGTTCCTGGACAATCGCACTACATCATACATTTTATCGGTTGTTTATTTCATCGACTATTTGTTCAACCAATTGTTCAAGCCATGTTTCATCTTCTTGCGTGTTATTTTTATCGGTAGCTTCAAAATAACATTCAAGGTCGTCATCAAGTCCCAAAACGAATTTTCTCCCTAAATACTCGTATTTTTCCGCATACCAATAAACAGCACCAAGTTTTTGAACAAATGAAGCACCATGCAGTTCTTTTAGGATGTTCACGACAAGTTTATAGTCCTCAGCAGTTGCCATGTTATTTAGTGAGTAATAGGTTCTTCCGCCGTTATTTAGTTTTATAACTGATGTTTTCATTTTTTAAGTGGGTTAAAAAATATCAATGAATCCAATTCTAAGACTAGATATTAAACAAGCGAGTAAATGCTACAAAAACACGTTTCACTCTTGAATTTCAAGGACATTCGCATTTTTTGGGGGGCACATGAATTTGTTTTTGTTCATGTATTGATAATCACAAGATTTGTATATAAAATAATTGCACAATTATTTTTTTACACTTCGCTTATTTAATGACCTGGCATGTAAATATTTCAAATATTCATCTGATATTTGAAATTCGTAACCGTTCACGGAAATTCGGTTATTTTTTAGTCTTTATAACTTGTTATGTTGTAAAGAATTACAACAGTGTTTGTAAAATTCAAAAAAATACAAAACATTCAATTTGACATTATCGTTTTATTTATTGTGTTGATTTTTAATGTTTATTTAAATATTGAACAAATACAAAAAACGATATAATATTATAAATATCAATATATTGTGGCAATTTATTAAAATTTTATTATGTTTGATAAAAATATCACTACCAAACAAAACCGTTAAAAAGACCATGAACGGTTACTAAAATTCAAGGTTCAAAAATTTCTGTGTTTTTTATCTTTTACTTAAAATTATTTTTTGTTCTTTTATTGACAGTCATAATTTACTTGCAAAAAAAAATATTGATACAAATTAATTCTTGTACTTCGCTTACTTAATGACTAGACTACAAAAACTATAGCCCAAACAACGCATTAATAGCTTCGTTTGGTCGCATTGAAGCTTCGATAATTTCTTCCCAAAGAGCATCTCCGTAAAGCCCTTTCGATTGATATTTGGCAACAATTTGATCCCAGGAAAGTGCGGGTCTGTTTAATATCAGTTCTGCTGCTGTTACTCTATCACTCATTAAATCACGAGCAACTGCTTTGATTTCGTTCCTAAATGCTGATGCCTGTTTAGCTTGTTCCTCCAGAGAGATACTAGTGTTTAATCGTGAACGGATTTTGGGCAGTTCTTTATTGTACCACAATCTTGTTGCTAGATTGTTGAAAGATCTTGGCTCAATTCCATAACCGATTGGTTCTAATATTGATCTCGAAATGACTGCTGGATTATCAAAAACTTTAAGGGACGTTGCTATATCTGTCCATCCATTTGCTAATCCGGCTGTAATAGTACCAAGCAAAAGGTCTATGAACGACCAGAATGGATGGTCATAATAATCGCTAAATGCAGATGAATTAACTCCAGAAGTGTACAAAAAGGAATCAAGCAACAATTTGTCGATAAGTCCTACGGAAACTGCTCCAAAGCCGATCTTGGCAGCTGTTCCACCACCATATGATGTTACAATGGAACCGACCCCACCATAGATTGGAGCCGTTAAGGGTGCCGCCGCCAAAACAAAGGAAACAGTTCCGAGAAACCTCCCAACGCATTCATAAGTTCCTCCTGTTGCCGAGTATTTGTCAAATTCGGAAAAATCAAATCCAGATTTTGCTAATGAATCAGCTGCTGCGTTGTAGTTGTCAGTTGCCATGTACAAAAAACCAGCTCCAATACATCCTATTCCCAAAGCCAGAAGCAATATAGGAACAAATTTCCCACTCGGATCGGTATAACTGATCGGATCGTCATGAGTGTAAAGATAATTATGTAGACTCAATGGATCACTCAGATTTCCAAAGAACGGATCAAGACGATTGAACCTTCCAGTTGCAGGATCATAATATCTTGCCCGTAAGTACTGTTGTCCGATTTTTGAATCGAATTGTTCGCCGCTGTACAGAAATTCAGTTAACGCAACAGATGGGTCGAAACCGATGGCGTTACCGTAAGCATCGAAGGTATAGAGTTCGGCGATTGCACCAGCAATATCAGTTAAAACTCTGGTACTTCCGTGACCGTCGAACGTGAAATAGAACTCTTGTTCTGTATTGTCTTTAACAGTGATTTGACTGATTCTGTTACGTCCGATAATGTATATTATGTTCGGTTAGCCCGACTTTTTTCACTTTATAACGATTGTAACGTGGACAAAAATCCCTCGCTATCGCTATAATTCACAGTTACTACCTAATTGTCAAAGATCACAAATCTGTTCTATCAACATCTATCACTTTTTATCCATACAACCAATCTACTTCTGAATCGAGAAAAGTTCAAGTATAGAAGTGTCCGCTCACAAAAAGTTTTTTTTGTTAAAAATGACTTTTATTTCTAACGTTTTCATCTATAACGTATGTTTTGATTACCTTATAATGATCAATTACTGGTACTAAAAAACAACTCATTTGAAACAATGAGAAGTATAAATAACCTCGTAATATATCAGTGGAATATTCGTCAATTTGTTTACCAATGAACTCCAAAGGTAGCCAACGTTTCGCCGAAGGGTTTTCACCCACCGTTGGTCGGCGTACTCGCCGACTTGACCCTGTTGACGGACGGAAATGAAGGACTCACTGCGTACAACACAATACTAAGCCCAACCGTTGCGACCGTAGGCGAAAACCTTTCGGCGAAAGGTCGCCTACCTTTTAGTTGCCTACCTTGTAATTTCCAACTGTAAACAACTCCAAAAAAAATTCCACTGATATATTACAAAAAAACGAGTTTTTAGAAGCTCCCTTAATATACCGGTGTTTGATTCTTTTTCTGAAACATTTTCATTATCTTGTGTTGTCATAGTTATTTGCGGGCTAAAAATTGGCAATCAAAAAGAATGATTTTAAGGAAATTTTGGCTAAAAATCTACTTTTTTTAAAAAATATCAAAAAAATTAAGAAATCTTGATCTAACTCGAACTTGACCTAACTCGAATAAGGACAAATCCTTAGTGCAAAAATTCTTGGAAAACAAATAAGGAACATCCGTTGTAATAATAACTCTTCGATAATCTGCGCAATCTGCGGATAAATTTATTCGGAATAACAATTACAACGGTGATTCTCGTAAAAAATAGAAAAACATGGGGTATGACTGGAAAAAGTCTGTGGTTACGCTAAAATAATGTCTGATTTGTTGGATTTTTTTAATTTAATCTCCCATTAACCCTTTTAAGGAGCAAAATTGACATGAAAAAAAGTTTGGTTTTTTCTGGTTCCCTTTTAGTATCAGCCGTCATGTTAGCAATAGTTGCCGGTTGTCCTCAATCGCCAACTATAGTCCCACCACCCAAATCTAATCATACGGTTCAACCCGGTGTCACTTCCAGTAGCGGTGTTATTGAACCACTGGTTCCCGCCAATAGTCCTTCTTCCAATTCCGAAAAAAAAACAGACCCCAAAGAAGAAGAGAAAAAAACAGACTTGAAAGAAGGAACTCTATTACTGCCCGCTCAGCCAACCGGAAAATTCGCCGCCGAACTAATTCCAATACCACCCATCACAGATTTGATCGCTCAAATTGATGAATATGTCGAAAAACTCGGTAAAACATTGGAAGAACTCGATGGAACTGTCAACTATAAAAATGATGGTGATTTCGTGGTTCGTGATGCCAATGCTCTGGCTCTGATTGCATTGGCAGTTGGTAAAGCGAATGCCGATTCCAAATACAAGAACGCTTCGCCTGGTATTATCAAAGCAGCAACAGAACTCGCTAACACAACCCAATATGATGCTGCAAAAGAATCTTATAACAAACTCAAATCCGCATTGACCAGCGAAGGTGATCCCTCAACTCTAGAATGGACCAAAACCGCCGAACTGCAACCCCTAATGAAAGCTGTACCCAATCTAAATTCTACCTTGACTCGCTTAACCAATACGGAAAGAAAATTGAAAACACAACTCAAAAAACCAGAACGTGTTTTTGGAGCTCTTGCCGCATTAGCGGTTATTCCGCAAGGAAGTATCGCCAATGTTAAAGATACTTCAAAACCGGATGCTGTTGCTGAGTGGAAAAAGGAATGCGAACAATTCCGCGATGCCGCCATCAAAGCCAATGCCGCAATTCATAGTTATGCAGAAGAAAAAATCGATTACCAAACTTATTGGGCAGCCTTTAAGGAAATGACCGAAGCTTGTGACAAATGCCACAAAGAATTTTATCCAAGTGCCGTTGGAAAAAATGAATAACACAACCAAAAAATATCATTAATGTTTCAGTGGAATTTTCATAACCGTAGGTCAAGCGAATCGCAACCTATGGTAAATACCTTGCCTCAACC
Organism: Planctomycetaceae bacterium; assembly: GCA_031283515.1. Lineage (GTDB taxonomy): Bacteria > Planctomycetota > Planctomycetia > Pirellulales > Thermoguttaceae > WRKP01. The sequence goes on along the minus strand of JAITBS010000533.1, from coordinate 4,009 downwards.
TCGCCCGAAAGGCGGAACGAACCCAACAAGTCCGCAGGTCGATGACTTGCGGTTATGAAAATCGTACCTCTTCGAGGTGAAAATCGAAAAACAAAAATTCCACTGATCTATTTTTGTGTTTTTTATTTAAAAATCCCGTCAAAATCTGTGTATCTTGTCAAAAAACGAAAACCGAATTGTCAAGTGTGAGGAGTATAATCTACGGTTGTGTCGGCGTGCTTGTTGACAGTGAATCGGATTATTTGATTAAGTTGGTTATTGGTGTTGAGAACACTGTACCGTTTTTGAAACGATTTTCATACAAATTTATAAAGGAGAAAACCATGTTAAAAATTGGAATTACGGGTCTTGGTTTTATGGGGATGATTCATTATTTGGCGTATCAAAAACTTAGCAACGTCAAAGTAACCGCAATTTGCGAAACAATTCCAGAACGCCGTCAAGGTGATTGGACAAGTATTAAGGGTAATTTCGGTCCTCAAGGAACGAAAATGGATTTGACCGGTGTTACCACTTACGCCGATCTGAACGGAATACTTGCCGATCCGAATGTTGACATGCTTGATATTTGTCTTCCGCCCAATGTTCACGCCGCAACCGCAATTACCGCATTGAACGCCGGAAAACATGTTCTTTCTGAAAAACCAATCGCTTTGAAACTGGAGGACGCGGATAAAATGGTTGCCGCCGCTGAAAAAAACAATAAATTGTTTATGGTTGCTCATGTTCTTCCGTTTTTCACAGCCTATGCTTTTGTTTATGAAGCGGTTCAATCTGGTCGTTACGGAAAATTGCTCGGCGGACATTTCAACCGCGTCATTTCCGATCCGGTCTGGTTGAAACATTTTTACGATATGAATACTATTGGCGGTCCGCTTTTGGATTTGCATATTCACGATGCACATTTTATTCGGTTGCTGTTTGGGTTACCGAAAACGGTTCAAAGTGTGGGGCGGTTGCGGAGCGGAACTCCGGAATATTTCAGTACGCAATTTCTCTATGACGATTCCGATATTCTTGTTACATCGAACAGCGGTTGTATTTTTCAACAAGGCCGTCCGTTTATGGCTAATTTTGAGGTTCATTTTGAAAAAGCGACACTGGTTCTTAACGAAGCGGCTCCGACTATTTTAACCGAAGATGGAAAAGTCGAAAAAGCTGAACTCCCTAATCTCGATGAAGTCGGAGTGTTTGCCAATGAATTGAAAGAAGTTACCGATTCCGTACAAAAAGGGAATGTCTCACCAATTCTCGGCGGTCAACTCGCACGCGATGCGTTATACCTTGCGTTGAAAGAAATGGAGTCTATCCAAACACGAAAACCTGTTAATCTGTAAAAAAACAGTAGATAAATTTGTCCGCAGATTAACGTAGATGAATATAAGTCCGCAGATTACGCTGATTAACGCTAATAAATGTAAGTCCGCAGATTACGCAGATTAACGCGGAAAGCAGTCTGTGTAATCTGTGGACATACTGAATAATTACAAATTTTATTAACACGAAAATCTAATGTTCCGTTTATTTTCCTTATTTTTTTCTGTTGTTTTTCTTTCGATTCTTTTTTGTTCCGGCTGTAAAAACAACACTATTCCGGCAACATCCGAATCCTCTCAACCCGAAACGGAAACACAATCCGTTCCGCCATTGCTTGCCGATCCGTTTCAACCGCGTCCGGTAATAAATGTAAAAGAGTTGACGGTGAATGAAACAAAAATAGAACAAGTTATTCCTGTTACGCCTGAATCTGCTAAATCCGAACCGATTCAATCGGAACCGGTTCAATCGGAGACAATGAGTTCGGAAATGGTTAATTCGGAAACGCCGTTGTCTTCTACTCCTCCGGTAAACGATATTTTCATTCAAGCGACAACAAATCAAGATTCTGGAACCGCTCCAACCGGTTTTGATTTTGTAACACCCAATACACCGCTTTCGGAATCACCGTCAACCCATGTAACAACATCTGCCCAATCATTAGACGAAGTTAAACCAACAGAAGAAACCAAACCGGCAGAATCTATTGAGTTAACGGAAAAAATTGCCGATTTTTCTATGCCTCCGAAGGAATCGGAACCAGTTGCAACTCCGTATGTTTCGGAATTACAGGTATCATCTGTTCCCGTAACAACTTCTGAGGCGGAACCATTTGTTCCAGATTCGTTTTCTGTTACGCCGTCTTTGGTCAATCCGCTTCGGCATGAAACCAAACCGCTGACAATGAATGTTGCGGAAAATCAAACGGAATTACCGGCAACACCGAATGTTGCGCAAAATCAAACGGAATTACCGACAACACCGAATGTTGCGCAAAATCATACGGAATTACCGCTGACACCGAATGTTGCGGAAAATCAAACGGAATCTTTGCCGGTTGATGTTGCGAAAACACAGGCTGAACCGTTGGAGTTAAATGTTGTGTCCTCTGAAGCGAAACAACCATTTGATCCGGTTGCGGTTAATGGAGAATTGTTTGTTGGTTGGGAGAAGCCGAAATTACTTCTTGTGTTTACCGGATTTATGAACGGTTATGTTGAACCTTGTGGTTGTGCCGGTATGGAACAAATGAAAGGCGGATTGAGTCGGCGTTATACATTTTTCAGAGAGCTTGAAGAAAAAAAAGGGTGGTTCATTCTTCCGATTGACGCCGGTAATCTCAATAAAGGTTTTGGTCGTCAGGAGGAGTTGAAGTTCAATTTTGTTATTGACGAAGCTCTCCGGTTGATGAAATATCAGGTAACCGGCGTTGGGAATCGGGAACTGCTTTTACCAACAGATGCATTGATTTTGTATTTTGTTGACGTACCGGGTATTCCACGCCGTTACACTTCGGCTAATGTGGCAATTATGCAATTTGATCCTGATTTCACTGCACCATACCGCGTTTTTGAACAAAACGGTATGAAAGTCGGTGTTACTTCGGTAATAGGTCAATCATTGCTCAAAGAGATTAACAACGATGATATTAAACACGAAGACGCTGTTAAACGGTTAAAAAAGATATTGCCGCAATTTGTTACGGAAAAATGTGATAAACGTATTTTAATTATTCATGGTTCTGCGGAGGAGACGAAACAGATTGTCAAGTCAATGTCAGGGCAATTTGATTATGTTATTCCGAGCGATACTCCGGCGGAACCGCCATTTCGACCAAACTGGATAGACAACAGTATGTTGATTGAAGTTGGCGAAAAAGGAAAATTTGCGGTTGCGATTGGGCTTTACGACGATCTCAATACGCCGTTTCGTTATCAACGTGTTCCGTTGGATTCCCGATTTGAAAATTCAAAAACAATTACTGCTCTGATGCAACTTTATCAGGAACAACTTAAAGAAACCGGTTTTCAAGGGTTGGGAATTAAACCGATTCCGAATCGCCATGCAGTTGAAAGCGGACGGTTTATTGGTTCAAAATCCTGTGCGGATTGTCACGAGTTATCGTTCTCAAATTGGAGAAAATCACGTCATGCCGCCGCATGGCATTCACTGGTGGAGACATCAAAACCGGCACGAACTTTTGATCCGGAATGTATTGCCTGCCATGTTGTTGGTTGGAATCCGGCGGAATTTCTGCCTTACGAACACGGTTTTCTGGGCGAAAAGGAAACTCCTGAACTTATAAATGTTGGTTGTGAAACCTGTCATGGTCCCGGTGAAAACCACACTAAAGCAGAACAAGGTTCGGATACGGTACTTCAAGAGAAACATCGTAAAATAATTCGTTTACCGCTTGATTCTGCCAAAAAGGTTTGTATTCAATGCCATGACGGAGACAATTCTCCTCATTTCGATTTTGAAACTTATTGGAAAAAAATCATCCACAAAGAACAATGATTTGTAGTTGAGAGTTGATAGTGGAGAGTGGGGAGTATCGCAAGCGGATTACTGCCTTTGTAATATATCAGTGGAATTTTTGTTTTTCGATTTTCACCCCGACAGGGGTGTGATTTTCATAACCGCAGGTCATCGACCTGCGGACTCGTACAACTAACATTCCTCTGTCTGAAAG
>JAITBS010000522.1 GCA_031283515.1 Planctomycetaceae bacterium | reverse complement strand
TCTGCTGCCATTTGATCACATTTAATATGGTCAGGAGCAGTTCCACACCAATAAGGAACTTCATCAGCGTTTAACGATACCACCGGAACTCGTTGACGTTGTAACCACTCCATTAGTGTTGGATGTGTTGCAAGATAATGAGTCATGATTCCGTCGCCTTTCCAATGAATCGGAGCGGCTCCGTAATAGGCAAACGTCATATCAAGCTCCCAACCGGCTTCGTGTGCAAATTCAATGATCCCATGCTGATAAAGCGGGTCATTGTAAGCCAATGCCGAAAGAACCCGAAAACGTTTGTGCACAATAATTTCCTTGTTGGAAAGGCGGACGCAGTAACAGTTTAAACGGCTTAAAACGGATGTTGCGGCAAATCGCGGTGGTGAATGGGGAGTTGTTTTGGGGGCAACGGTTCATCATAATAATCCGTCCACAATTCCCGCTCCGCATCCGAAGCATAAAAACGAAGCCATGTATCACTATCACCGCCCGAACAATCCCAATGAATGAAACTGTTACGATGTTTGAGATTCTTTTCGCGTGACGGCAAAATGTCTCGATAAATCAACGTGTAAAGCTCGCGGTTTGAAAGATGATCCGTAAAATCAAGCAGAATTTTCTTTTCAAACAACCTGGCAATCACATCGTCTAAAACCTGAGACACCTTTTCATCAAGCAAAGAATCCGGACTCGGAAGATGCAGTTCCGGTTCGAACCAACGGTAAATCGGCTCAATGGGAGCCACTTCCCATTCGAGCATACTGGCTAAAAATTCGTTTTCCAACCGAAGCGGAAGTTGTTGAAAAGGAACCCGAAAAATTGATTCGTCCAAATAAGGTTCAATCTCCGTTCTCAATTCCGCATTGAGAATCAATTCATCAATTTCCGTTTCAGAAAAATTTGGTTGTTCCAGCATGTTGATTATTCTGTAAGCACACAAGAAAACTGTATGCAGGAAAATAATTTAAAAAAATTCCAAACATCACAATATAAAGCAATTTATCAAAAAATCATAAGACATCAAGATTTTTTCCCGTTTTCTCAAAAATTCTTTCAGAAAAACCTAATTGGAATTGATACAATTGGAATTTTTTAACAAAATCACGCTCAATACAACTCAATACACCAATGAAAACTTTCTTAAACTTCAATCAATTCCAACTCCGATAAAAAATAATACCAATAAAATCATTGCGTAATAATACTCCTCACATTTGACAATTCGGTGTTCGTTTTTTGACAAGATCAACAGATTTTGACGAATCAACAGAATTGACAGGTTTTTAAATAAAAGAGACAAAAATTCTGCCCTTATAAAAACGAATTTTAATGTGCAATGAGTATAAAAATAATTCAGAAAATCAATCTAACCATTTGTAATAGAAAACCATTGTGAATAATCGATTTTTTTATTTCATTTTTGGGGTTGTACTTTTTGCTGCTGCTGGGGAACTTGTTTTTGCTCAATCCCAGACGGATGAAAAACGGTTACGCTATACTTATGTTCGGCGTGCTGATTCGCGTGAGGGCGACCAGAAAGTTGTTACCGTACCGGCAACCAATCCGCGTCAAGCAAAAATTGATGCGCAAACGTATCATATTGGTTGGGATGCTGTTGATGCTTGGATGGGACAATCCCGTGTTATGTACAATGTTCTACTGAAAAAAAGAGCTCCGTATGTCCCTGGTACGCTTCCGGTATTACGCCCTATTCCTCAGGAACGGCGTCCATAATCCCTGTTTTCATCTCCGCCTATTTTGTAACTTTCGGACCTACATCGAACTCTAATTCAAAGTCGGTTATCGCCGGCACAACCTTTTTGAATTTCATTCGTAAACAAATTAAATAAATTATTAACAAAAATTACACGGAAATATTACGAAAATTCCACTGGATAACTACAGGAATACAATGACAACACAAAATCAAAATGCGGTTTCGCCGGAATTACAAGAAATGACTCCTAGTTGGGATAAACCAATAGAGGAACAGTTTGCAACAACACCCGTAACGCATGATACATTTTTTGAATTGGTTTTTCAACTCAAAAAAGTTGCTTGTGCATTTCTTATGTTTTTGTTGCCGTTAATGTTGCAAAAACAACTCGATTTTTCCAAATTGAAAATATCTGTTCGGCGTTTCAGAGACGAAAATTTCAAAGAAACCCGCGCCGATATGATCTACGAAATCCCACTCAAAAAAGAACCCCAAAAACATGTCAAAATTTATATCATCATAGAACATAAAAGTTACGACGATTCACATGCAATGTCGCAATTGTTTAATTATGAGGCTCAAATTATTAGTGCTGAGGTTGATTCCGCGAAAAAGAAAGGAATTTACACGAAAGATTTTAAACTCTCTCCCATAATTTTAGTGATATTTCATCATGGTGAGGAAATTTATACGGGTTCGGTTGAACTTTCCGATGAATTTGAGAAAATTGAAGGGACAGAAGAATTGACAATTAAACAAAAAGGTATTATTTTTGATTTGTCGTCAAAAGATAAACAAGAATTACCGCATGATCCTGATGTGCCGGAACTTTATGTTGCGTTGCGGGTTATGCAGGTTATAATGAGTAAAAATATTGATGAAATTTTGTGCGAAGAGGAACTATTGGAAGAATTAAAACCTTACACAGAGGATCCTGATTGCCGAAAATTTGCACGTCTTCTTGCATGTTATGTTTGTGACAGCAATCGTCATCTGACACAAGACGGCGAGAAACAATTTAATAAACAACTTCAAAAAACATTTAAAGGAGTCAAAATTATGTGGTCTCCATTAGCAGAACGTTATATCGCAACCGGTGTGGAAAAAGGTATCGAAATCGGTATAACCAAAGGTATTGTTAAAGGCAGAGAAGAAGGTGAAGTAGAAGGCAGAATAGAAGATATTATCTCTATTTTGGATGTAAAATTTGGTGACGCCGCTAATACCGTCCATAGTTCCCTTCGTGTTGTTACAGATATTAACCGCCTTCAAGAACTTGTTCGGTTTGCAGTAACATGCAATACGTTCGAGGAATTTTACAAGAAATTGAAATCATAAAACGTAATCGTCATTAAAATTCTCTCAAGTCCATAAAATTCTTACGATTCTCCCTTCACTACTTAACTATTAACGATTAAAGTGTCAATAATTCCGGCGAAATCGTGGTTTCAGCAGAAGGCGTTTCTTGACTTTCCTCAGAAATTGTACAAAAATGATCCGTATTGGATTCCTCAGTTTCGTATCGAACAAAGCGGACTTGTCGGTTTCAAATTTTTCGGGCATAAAGATCCGTTTTACGAACACAACGAATGTCAAACGTTTCTTGCAAGAGAGGGTAAAAATGTTTTAGGACGAATTTGTGCCATTTTGAATCGCGGACATCTTGAGCGTTATCACGATGGAGTTGGTTTTTTCGGATTTTTTGATTGTATTCAGGATGTTGGTGTTGCCGGAGAACTTTTTGATGCCGCCGGCAATTGGCTTCGCGAAAGAAATTGTACAATTATTCGCGGACCGGTCAATCCGTCATTAAATCATACACTCGGTTTACTGATTGACGGTTTCAAGAGTTCACCGATGTTTATGATGACGTATAATCCGCCGTATTACGAAAGTCTGTTTGAAGACAACGGATTCCGAAAATCACAGGATTTGTACGCTTATTGGGGTGAAATCGAAATGCTTCCCAAAGTCAACGCAAAATTACAGCCAATCTGTGATCAGATTCGCGAACGAACCGGTGCAACATCGCGTTCCGTTAATACAAAACGATTTCAGGAAGATGTTGAAATGTTCCTCAATATTTACAATCGGGCATTGACCAATACATGGGGATTCGTACCGATGTCCAAGAATGAAATCAAAGAAATGGCTTTTTTTCTCAAATTTCTGATCGTTCCCGAACTGACAACCGCCATCGAAATAAATGAAAAAATGGTCGGCGCATCATTTGCCTTACCCGATTACAACCCAAGAATTAAAGCAATCGGCGGAAGAATCACGCCGTTACGGATTCTAAAACTGTTACGGCATAAAGAAGAAATTAAATCTATTCGGATTCTCAGTACCAATGTTTTACCGGAATACCAAATGCAAGGTCTTGGAATGCTTTTATTAAATGCTCTTGTTCCGAAAGTGTTACAAAATGGTATTCGTGAAGCGGAATTTTCTTGGGTGCTGGAATCCAACTCCTTCTCTCGCGGCGCACTCGAAAAAGGCGGCGCCATTCGTGCAAAAACCTATCGAGTTTACGACAAAATAGTTAATAGTGATTAGTTATGAGTGAATAGTAACGCAAGCGGATTCAAAACGTTTCGGTAAATAGTACGCTTGCGTAACTATAAACTATTCACTCATAACTATTAACTAACTTCAAACCATATTTTGATGAGTTCCCGTAAGTCCTCCGCTGATTCGGTAAAGTCCTCATCATTGAGCGCACGGTCAAGCAATGTCGAATCAATAAAAATGTCAACCGGTTGTGTCAGTTGATATTTCTGAATAATACG